>JBDTLV010000031.1:0-44978 GCA_039934615.1 Tahibacter sp. | reverse complement strand
TCGATGTCGCCCTTGTTTTCGACGAGCGCCTTCTTGCACTCCATCATGCCGGCGCCAGAGCGCTCGCGCAGTTCCTTGACCAGGCTGGCGGTAATTTCCATGGACAAACCTCGTATTGGCAGCGGCCGACACCAGTGTCGGACCGCGTGAATTCATTGGCGCGTGCACGGCATTGCGTGACGCTTGAGTGCGGCGGACCGGGCCGCCGCACTCCATGTTGCTTTATCGAATTGTAGCGTTGTGACTATTACTCGGCAGACGGCGTACCGCGATCGCCGCGCGGGCCACCACCCGGGCCACCCGGGCCACGACGTGCGCCGGGCGCCGGGGCGCCGCGCTTTGCGGGCGGCTTGCCGCGCGGAGCGGGCTTTTTGCCACGCGGTGCTTCGTTGTCAGCCTTGATGTTGCCTGCCGCATCGAGTTCGACGAATTCATCTTTTTCGCTGACCGCGTTCTGTGGGGCGGCAGCCTTGCCTTCCAGCACGGCGTCGGCGGCGGCGCGCACATACAGCTGCACAGCGCGGATTGCGTCGTCGTTGCCCGGAATCGCGTAATCAACCAGGGTCGGGTCGTAGTTGGTATCGACGACTGCAATAACCGGAATGCCGAGCTTTTTGGCTTCCTTGACAGCGATGTCTTCATGGCCGATGTCGATCACGAACAGTGCGTCCGGCAGGCGATTCATGTTCTTGATGCCGCCGAGCGAGATCAGCAGCTTCTCCGACTCGCGTTGCAGGCTCAGCGCTTCGCGCTTCACGAGACGCTCAAAGCGGCCATCGGTGGCCATCGCTTCAAGTTCCTTGAGGCGTGCAACCGACTGTTTGATGGTGCGGAAGTTGGTCAGCGTACCGCCGAGCCAGCGTGCCGCCACGTGCGGCATGCCGCAACGCTCGGCCTCTTCCTTCACAGCCTCGCGCGCTGAGCGCTTGGTGCCGACGAACAGGATCGTGCCACGCTTCTGGGCCAATCCCGAGAGGAAGTTCATCGCGTCGGTGAACAGCGGGACGGTCTTCTCGAGATTGATAATGTGGATCTTGCCGCGCGCGCCGAAAATATACGGCGACATCTTCGGGTTCCAGTAACGCGTTTGGTGACCGAAATGGACGCCCGCTTCGAGCATCTGACGCATGGTGACTTGAGGCATGGTAAAACTCCTGCAGTGGGCGACAGTCGTAGTTGATTGACGATCTGTTCCCGGGGTTGAACCTCCACGATCCCCCGCGTTCGACCTCATACTGAGGCACCCCGAGGCGGTGACGGACCGTGTGCGGATTCGGCACGATTGCCGTTGCGTCACTTGCGCCGGAGCGCGTCGTGCCGCATATGATCGAATGCCCGGAGATGGTGATCGGGCAAACAAATCCGTAAAATTGTAGCTCGCTGTGCTGGTCAACGACAAGTGCGATCTACTTTGACTCCGAGGAACCCATGCCCGTCAGCATCAAAACGCCCGCCGATATCGAAAAAATGCGCATTGCTGGAGCGCTCGCTGCCGAAGTGCTGGAGATGATTTCCTCGCACGTGCGTCCTGGTGTCAGTACCGACGACCTGGACCGCCTGTGCCACGATCATATCGTGAAGGTGCAGCAGGCGATTCCCGCAAATCTCGGCTACAAGGGGTTTCCAAAAACCATCTGCACGTCCGTCAACCACGTGATTTGTCACGGAATTCCGGATTCCCGGAAGATCCTGAAGGACGGCGATATCGTGAATATCGACGTGACCGTCATCCGCGACGGATTTCACGGCGATACCAGCCGCATGTACTACGTGGGGAAGCCGGAAGTGCGTGCACAACGCCTGTGCACGATCGCTTTCGAGTCGATGATGCGCGGCATCGAAGTGGTGCGACCCGGCGCCACGCTGGGGGACGTCGGACACGCCGTCCAGAAGCACGCCGAGGCGGCCGGATTCTCCGTAGTGCGCGAATACTGCGGGCACGGCATCGGACGCGTGTACCACGAAGAGCCGCAAGTTCTTCATTACGGCAAGGCGGGTACCGGGCTGCGTCTGGAAAAAGGTATGACGTTTACCGTCGAGCCAATGATCAACGCCGGCAAGGCGCATACGCGCCTGATGCCCGACGGCTGGACCGTGGTCACTCGCGATCATTCCCTCTCGGCGCAGTGGGAGCACACCATTGCAGTGACGGATGACGGCTTTGAAATCCTTACGCCGTGGCCGAAGGTTGCGTGATTTTTGAAATTACGGCGGTTGTATCCGTTTTTCAAAATTTACTGATTGTTCCGAAATGCTGGTTGTGCCGGGGCGGCGTAGCACTCAAGGGCCGGTAGCTCAGTTCGAATCGCTCGCGTCGCTTGTTGCTTATGCAGCTTGCGCGGAGTGCTTCGCCCCGATTACCGTGCTGTGAATGACCTCAACCGCGGGTAAGACTGAATGCAGGGCGCTGCTGCGACGATAGTCCTGCCACGGCTGCCGCCCGCGATCCCGCGTTCGGGTATCTCTGACAGCGCGCGTCTCGCCCTGCGTCAGTGGTTCGGTGATGTCGATCGTCGCCTCGCGCAAGCTTATGCCGAAAATCAACCCGTCCACTGTCTGGTGGAATCGCGCGCACTCGCGGTGGAGGCGTTGCTGCGCCACGTATGGACCGCCGTCATCGGTGATCAGTCCCCGATGGCCTTGTACGCGGCGGGCGGATTTGGCCGCCGCGAATTGTTTCCTCATTCGGACGTCGATCTCCTCGTGTTGTGCGAGGCACAGCCGACCGGCTCGACCGCACGCTCGCTGGAAACCCTATTCGCCTGCCTGTGGGACTTGGGTCTGCGTCCCGGCCATGCGGTGCGTACCGTAGCCCAATGTTGCGACATCGCGGCGCAGGACATCAGCGTTTATACCAGCCTGCTGGATGCGCGCCATCTGGCGGGGTCGCATGCGCATTCGGCTGCGCTGTTCGCGCTGCTGCGCGATGATGATTTATGTACTCCGCAACATTTCCTGGATGCCAAGCGCGCCGAGCAGGCGCAACGACATGCCCGCTACAACGATACTGCCTACAATCTCGAGCCCAACATCAAGGAAGGTCCCGGCGGCCTGCGCAGTCTGCAACTGATCGACTGGCTGTCGCGGCGATTGTTCGAAACGTCGGACTGGAATGATCTGTGCCAGCGTGGACTGCTCGCCGATGATGAGCCTTCTCAACTGGAATCGGCGCGCAACGTACTGTGGCGGATCCGCTTTGCCCTGCATCTGCTCGCCGGCCGCGCGGAGGAACGACTGCTGTTTGATTACCAGCGCGAGTTGGCGCGTCGCCTTGGCTACCTCGACGAGCACGCACAGAACCTGGCGGTCGAGCAGTTCATGCAGGTCTATTTCCGGGCCGCCATTGCCATCGAACGCAGCAGCGCGACGTTCCAGCAGGTGTGCGACGAGGCACTGACGCCGCACGGGCTGCTGGAGGCGTCGCCGGTCGACGATCAGTTCATCGCCATTGCCGGCCGCTTGGACGCGCGAGAACCTGACCTGTTCGAGCGTCGTCCAGCCAGCGTCATCGACGTGTTTCGCGTGTTGGCTGAAAATGCGGAGTTGTCAGGATTGCGCGCCGCAGCGCAGCGTCGCCTGCAAGCGGCAATGAGCCGTCACGGATCGGAACTGCGTGGCAGCGCCGACGTGCATGCGGCTTTTCTGCGCCTGTTGCGGCTTGGTGCGCCAGCGGTGGAAGCGATTGCCCGACTTAGCCGATTCGGTGTGCTGGCGCAATATCTGCCCGCATTCGGCGAAGTTGTCGGACGCATGCAATATGATCTTTTCCATGTGTATACCGTCGACGAGCACACGTTGCGCGTGTTGCGCATCGTCGCGCGATTCGCGAGCGCGCAAACCAGTCGTGAGTTTGCGCTCGCGCACGACCTGTTCGTCCGGATTCCCCGCCCCGAACTATTGTTGCTTGCTGCATTGTTTCACGACATTGCGAAGGGGCGCGGCGGCGATCACTCGGAGCTTGGTGAAAGCGACGCACGGGAGTTTTGCGCGCAGCTGGGCATGGTACAGACAGACATCGACACGGTTGCCTGGCTGGTTCGTTGGCACTTGCTGATGAGCGTCACCGCGCAACGACAGGACATCACCGACGCCGATGTGGTGCATCGTTTTGCGGTCAACGTCGCTGAATGGGAGCGGCTCGACCTGCTCTATCTGCTGACTTGTGCCGACATCGCCGGCACCAGTCCAAAATTGTGGAATTCGTGGAAGGATCGCCTTTTGGCAGACCTGTATGTTGCGGCGCGGTATGTGCTGCGGTCCGGACTCGAACGTCCGCCGCACGCGATGGAGCAGGTACGCGATTGTCAGGACGCGGCAATGCGCGAGTTGACCCAGGGGCAGGTTGACCCCGTCGCTATTGCGCGCATCTGGGCGGATTTTCCGGAAGAGTCATTTCTGCGCTACAGACCGGCACAAATCGCCTGGCAGACTGCCGGGATTGCGCAGACGCCCATCGAGGATCTGCCACTCGTACTGCTGCACGCGGACTCGCCGCGAGGTGGCACAGAGATATTCATCTATGCGGAAGACCGTGATGGGCTGTTTGCCGCCGTTACGGCAACTCTGGATCGGTTGCATTTGAATGTACAGGAGGCGCGAGTCGTCAGTGCGCGATCTGGCATGAGCCTGGATACTTTCGTGGTCCTAGACCAGCGTGGAAAGTCGCTGGGGGAGGCCGGCAAACTCGCAGAGCTCGAATCGTCGCTGCGCGAGGCATTGTTGCAGCGACCCTATCGCGCAACGCTGGCGCGCCGCTCGGTCGCCAGGCCATTGCGACATTTTCAGATGTCGGCACAGCTGGAGTTCCGGCGCGATTCCAGCGGTAGACGAACTCAGGTTTCCGTGGTGTGCTCCGATCGGCCGGGTCTGCTCGCCACCATGGCGCAGGTCTTCCGGGAGCATCGTCTGCGCGTGCATGATGCCCGCATTGCGACGTTTGGCGAGCGAGTAGAGGATTTTTTCCTGCTCACCGATCAACATGACGCGGCGCTCACGATCGATGGCGAACAGAGTCTGCGCGAAGCTTTGCGGGCGCGCATCGACACGACGTCGCTTCCAACCCTTACCAGCACGAAGGAAATGCATGCAAGCCCTTGAACAGTTGATCGACGCGGCCTGGGAACGGCGCAATGAACTGGATCCGCAGGAAATCGAGATGCGGTTACGTCCGGCAGTCGATCAGGCGCTGACCTTGCTCGAAAGCGGTCAGGCGAGAGTCGCCGAACCGTCGTCCAGCGGCGAGTGGCGGGTCAATCAATGGCTGAAAAAAGCGGTATTGCTGTACTTTCGTTGCAACGCCAATCGACTGATGCCGGCGGAACCGGCGCCGTATTTCGACAAGGTACCGTTGCGTTTCGAGGGTTTTGACGAGGCCCGTTTCCGCGAAGTCGGCGCGCGCGCCGTTCCGGGTGCGATCGTGCGTCGCGGCGCGTTCCTGGCGAAGGATGTCGTGTTGATGCCGAGTTTCGTCAATATCGGTGCGCACGTCGGCGAAGGCACCATGGTGGATACCTGGGCCACGGTGGGTTCCTGCGCACAGATCGGCAAGCACGTGCATTTGTCCGGAGGAGCCGGGATCGGCGGCGTGCTCGAGCCGCTGCAGGCTGCGCCGACGATCATCGAGGATGGCTGCTTCATCGGCGCACGTTCGGAAGTTGTCGAAGGCGTCATCGTCGAGCGCGGCAGCGTGATCGGGATGGGCGTGTTTCTCGGCCAGTCGACGCGCATCTACGATCGGGCGCGTGGCACGGTGAGCTACGGGCGTGTGCCCGCAGGCAGTGTTGTGGTTTCCGGTTCTCTGCCTGCCGCTGATGGCAGTCACAGCTTGTATGCGGCAGTCATCGTCAAACAGGTCGACGAAAAGACGCGGTCCAAGACATCGGTCAACGAGTTGTTGCGCGAAGGCTGATCGCGATCCAGGCATTGCGTTTCGTTTTCCGTGGCGTGCCTCCTCTGTTTGGAACATCCTATGTTGAAAGTGTACGGATTGGAAAAATGCGATACGTGCAAAAAGGCTCGGAACTGGCTCAAGCGGTTCGGCGTCGAGCATGATTTCGTCGACTACCGCGAGCAGCCAGCAAGCGCGGCAACCCTCAAGGAATGGGCCGCGCACGTCGGCGGCTGGGACAAACTGGTGAATCGCAGTTCCACGACCTGGCGTGGATTACCGGAATCGCGCAAGGCTCCTGAGTCGGATCCCGAATGGACCTTGTTGATCAAAGAATATCCAGCGCTGGTGCGACGCCCCGTCGCAGTGCGCGGCGACGGCAGCGTCAGTGTGGGCTTCAGCGACAATCTGTACAGCGGCCTGTTCCGCTGACAGGTCCAGGATTCTGGTTGCACCTGTGTATCGATTCATTTCTTCCCAAGCCAATGGCGCCACAGATGTCCGAGATTTTGGAGCTGGCTAGCGAACTGATTCGGCGCGTCTCGCTGACGCCTGACGACGCAGGCTGCCAAGAGCTGGTGGCGCAACGTTTGCGTGCCGCAGGGTGCGCGATCGAGACCTTGCGGTTTGGTGCGGTCGACAACCTCTGGGCGACGCACGGCCGGGGCGCGCCGGTGTTCGTGTTTCTGGGTCATACCGATGTCGTGCCGAGTGGTCCGATCGAGGCGTGGCGTTTCCCGCCATTCGAGCCGACGTGTCACGACGGTGCTTTGTATGGCCGCGGCTCGGCCGACATGAAAGGATCCGTGGCGGCAATGGTTCTGGCCGTCGAGGCGTTCGTCATCGCACATCCCCGGCATCGCGGCACGATCGGGCTGCTGCTGACCAGTGATGAAGAAGGTGATGCAAAAGACGGTGTTCGGCAGGTTGCGAACGTTTTTCGCGAACGCGGCCAGGCGATCGACTGGTGTCTGGTGGGCGAGCCTTCTTCGAGCGAGGCGCTTGGGGACGTGGTGCGCGTCGGGCGCCGCGGCTCGCTTTCGGGCTATTTGTGTGTGCATGGCATTCAGGGGCATGTCGCATACCCTGACAAGGCACGCAATCCGATCCATGTGTTCGGCCCCGCTCTCGCAGAATTGGCCGCGACACGCTGGGATGAAGGAAACGCGGACTTTCCGGCAACGTCGTTTCAGGTCTCCAATATCCAGGCCGGTACCGGCGCGAACAATGTCATTCCGGGAACGCTGGACGTCGTATTCAATTTCCGTTTCTGTACCGCCAGCACCGCAAGTGCACTGCAAGCGCGCTGTGAGGCGATCCTGGATCGCCACGGCGTCGAGTACAGCCTGCGCTGGGATCTTTCTGGCGAGCCTTTCCTGACGTCGGATGGCGTCCTTCGGCGAGCGGTGGTCGATGCGGTGAGCGAGGTGTGCGGCATCGATGCCCTGGCTAGTACGGGTGGCGGCACTTCGGACGGACGGTTCATTGCTCCGCTGGGGGCCGATGTTGTCGAGCTCGGTCCGGTCAATGCGACGATTCACAAGATCGACGAGCACGTGAATATTGCCGACTTGAATCGGCTGCCATTGCTGTATCGGCGTATCGCCGAACGGCTGTTGATCGATCCGTCATGAAGGTATCCCTATCCGCGAGGCGACGAGTAGTGCGCGGGTGCACGCTCATCTTGATGGGCGCTATGACTGTTGCGACAGCGCAACAAGTCCAAAAAAATACAAAGAATCAATGGCAAGAATGGCAAGCCCGCGGCGGGGCGACCACGCTGTGGCTGAATGCCGGTGCGCTGCAGCCGCTCGGAATAACGTTGATGGACAGCCCGTCCGGCTCCGCTGATCCGGCGAGCTATGCGGAACGTCGTTATCCCGTCGACTCCCGCGGAGCGATCGCATTTCGGGTTCGCGATGACGAATTCAAGGATTTTCGGAGCGGAAATTTCGCACACCGCGGTGGTCCGCGGCTGCGCCTGGGGGATGGTTCTGTACTCGATTTGCGGGGATTTCTCATCGAGCGAATCGGCAGGGCGCGAGTTGGTCTTGCGCTCGCCGATGCCAAAGGCACGGTATGGTTTCTCCTTGACCACGCACATGTGTTGCTGGAGCGCGACGGCCGTGAGCTCGCGTTGCGCCACATGGATTTGCGCATGGCACCGGAACTGGCCAGGCGGCTGCATCGTCCCGAGTGGGCGGGCATGCTGCTCGGCGGCGCGCAAACAATCGGTGCCCGCGTTGACCTCGTCGCCGCCATCTCGAGCAATGAACCGGTAGTCGCTGCGGGCAGTTGCAGCGTCGAATGGCCGTCGGCGGATCGCCGCCCCGACGTACGCATGCAGCGCATGGCGAGCAACTGGGAAGAGCGTCAGCCCGACGGAATCAATGTATATCGCTGTGGTCGCGATGACGGTAGCGGGTCGCATACGCGCATCTGCACGCATGACAGCGACGACGGTCTTGTGGTGCTGTCGCCCGATGCAAGTCTGCGCAATGAAGGCAATGCATCCGTCGCCTGGCACCCGAAGTTCAGCGCACCTGCGCCGCCGTATGGCAACGACCAGCATCCGTTTCTAGTCTGGAACATGTATCGCGCTGACGCGGATGGCAGTCTGCATCAGATCGGCGTTTCGGCGGCCAAGCACGCGTTTCACACGATCAACGCAGTGTGCGGCTGCCCGGCTGGCGAAATTCTGTACCCGGGATGCGAAGACACCTACGGAGGATTCAGCAACGATTTTCCAACCGCATTGGCACCTCGTGCGGAGATCGTTTCGCGTTCGGCGCAATGGGGGCGGTGTGGGTCACTCTATGATCGCGACTGCGACGGCGTGCGGGACGCAGGCGACGGCCTTGTTGCCGACGATGCCTACAGTCCGTTGAAGCATATGGCGGTATCAGAGAGGGATCTGAGTCTCCAGGCGCATCCCGGAGCGCGCTGGTTTGTCGAGTACTGGTACGTTGTTCGTGACGATGCGGATCCCTGGAACACGTTCGGTCTGATGGAAGTGCAGCCCGCCAAGGTTCCGGGACAAGGGGCCGACCCGGATGCCTGGCTGTGGCGCTTCGATGTAATCGATTTCCGCAATCGCAGCATGGTCGACACCTGGACTGACACGCCTCCGGAGACGGACGTGTGGAATGAAACCCGCCACCTTGACACGCCTCAGGGACGCGTGGCGCTCGCTGTGCAGGTGCGTCGCATCGATGCGTCACAATGGCGCTACGATTACACATTGTTTAATATGGATTTTGCAATTTCATTGTCGAGTGGCGCCGAGCCGAATCTGCGCGTCATCTCCAATCACGGGCTCGTCGGCATGTCGCTGCCGGTTGCGGATGAAGTTTTGCTTGAGCAGATCACGTTCAGTGCGGGCGGTTCGCTGGATACCCGGCGCTGGATAGCTCAGCGCGCGGTGGAATCAATGACCTGGGCTGCGCAAGGCGCTGCCAGCCTCGACTGGGGCAGTGCTTTTTCGTTTGGCTTCGTTGCCAATCGGCCTCCGCGGGACGGTCGGGCGAATCTGACCGCGATCGATGGATCCGTCCCCCACGATGTGCCGACCCTGTTGCCGGGTTCGGATCCGGTCCCCGCGCGTCGCCGCGCCGAGACTCTGGGGGATGTTGCGCCGCCGCGACGGCCCTGAGCTCGTCATGCCGCAGCGAGTACGGCTCCGTTCGCGGCCGTGTGCGGCGTTTGCACATCGGCGGAAAAAAGTTGTGCTACCGTCCCGCGTTGCACGGCGGGGATTCCCTCGCCGGAGGTCGGACATCCATTGCTTGGGGGGGTTGATGCGTAAGCCGTTTGGTTGGGCCGCACTATGCGGGATGCTATCCGTGGCGGCGTCCGCGCCATTGATTGCGGCCATGCCGCTGCAGGAGTCATTCGCTCTGCATTCGTCCGGCACTTGGCTGGTCTGGGGCGGTGAGATCAATCTCATCTTCAATCCCGATGCGCTGCGGGATCTGGGCATCAGCGTCAGCAAGGTGCATGGCGATACGTCGCGCATCGCTGGCGTGCCCGGGGTTCGCTACGAATCAATTTTTTTCCCGGCTCGGGAGAGTGGCGTGCTCGAAGTGCGCCACCTGGGCAACAAGATTTCCAGCATCGGGGGTGGTGGTCTGGACGCGGCGGGCGGTGTTGCGCTCGACTATCCGGGCGGCAGCGTTGATCTGTCCGGTTTCCGGATTCGGGCGGCGGCGGGTACGCTGTTCGATCTGGAAGTCACCGATAGCCAGGGCGTCGTATGGTTCACCGCGGATCATGCCCATTACGGATTCCATGACGAGTCTCGTAAAAGTTTCGGAATGAACAATATGAATTTGCGACTTTCTTCGCATTTTCTAGAAGTGCTCGGAAAGTCGGCCGATCTCGATCAGGGCATCGGCGCGCTGGGATTCAATGCCAAGTCAGCGGCAGACAATGCAGCCCCGGAACCCGAAGCCGCTTGCACGGCGCCTTGGCCGACGGCAGGATTGACCACCGACATCCAGATGGTCTACCGCGACGCCGCCAACAACTGGACCGTGCGCGACGACACCATCAAGTACCTGCGATGCTCCTTGCCTCCTTTGCCCAGCGGCGGTGCGTGTACCGCGTCGAGCACCACCGGCAAAGTCGTACTCGCGCCCGATTCGAGCCTGATCAACATCGGTCAGACCGCGGTTGCGTGGTACGAGAAATTCAGCGGCAACTTCGCGCCATATTCCAACGATCAGCATCCGTTTCTGATCTGGAACCTGTATCGCGTCGACGCCAACGGGCGAATCAAGCAGATTGCCGCATCCGCCACCAAGCACGCATTCCTGACCATCAACTACAAGTGCGATTGCAGCGACCAGCACATCATCTATCCGACCTGCGAAGACACTTACGCCTACCAGAACAATGACAACACGACGACGGGTGGTTCGCCGAAAGGTACCCTCGCTCCGCGCAGTGAAATCATTCCTTCGCAGGCCAAGTGGGGACGTTGCGGCTCGATCTACGACAGCAATTGCGACGGATCGATCGATGCGGGTTCTGGCCCGGCCAACCTGTACCAGTACCGCATGCAGGTTGCCGAGAGCGATCTGATGGCGCCCCTTGCCACTGGTTCAAAGTACTATTTTGAATATTGGTATATTGTGCGTGACGATCAGGTCTTCTATAACACCATGGGGCATCGCGAAATTGCCCCGCAGAAGAATGGCTCCGGCGTCTGGTCTGTCAGTCTGGTGAACAATGTTTCTCCGGATTTCGATTTCACCCAGGGTCCCGTGATCAATCGCTGGATCAACCCCGTTACGCCGGGGACGAACGCAGCGAATGTGGAGTTGTCGACGCCACTGGGGCGTGCGCGTATCGCCAGCAAGGTCACCGACCTGGGGGGCGGCCAGTGGCGCTACGAATATTCGGTGATGAATTTCGACTACGCCCACGTGGATATCGATCCCGCTCATCCTTCCGAACCCAACCTTAAACTGACCGCCAATGTCGGGTTCGACCGTTTCAGCGTGCCAGTCTCCGGCAGTGTCAGCAACCTGCGTTTTGACGATGTGGACAACGACCTGGCCAACGATTGGACGGCGAGCGCCGCTGGCGGCCAGGTGACCTGGACTTCCGCGTCGGGCAGCGCACTCAGCTGGGGGATGATGAACCACTTCGAGTTCACGTCGACCATCGCTCCGGTGACCGGAACTATCGGCCTGCGCGGCGGTGCGACGCCGTTGCAAGGCGCAATCGACTATTCGCAATCGGCACTGGTTCCCTTCAGCGACCAGATTTTCAAGGCAGGTTTTGAATGATCCAGGACGCCTCGGCGGGCATGGGCACTCCCATGCTTGCCAATGGGACGGCGCGAGAATATTTCAGGGTTGCGACGAGGGTCGCACACGGCAGATCGAGGTATGCGGCAGTGGTAACGACGATGCGGTTCTGTATTTTTGCTGGCTTGTGTTGGCTCATGGCATCCTCCGGCGTTTCCGCCGCCGCGCCCGGCTGGTGGCAGGTCAGCGGCTTGCTGGACTACACGCCACATGCGAGTCAGCCTGGTCTGTCGAATATCCTCGCGCCATCGGAGAGTTGCCGGGCCTGCCACCGTGGCCCGAGCGTCGTCGACGCGCAGACGATGCCTTACAACAGTTGGGCCGGTTCGATGATGGCCAACGCCGTCCGTGATCCGGTCTTCTGGGCCGCACTGGATGTTGCCAATCATGATGGCGCGACGAACGGCGCGCCGGACGTTGGCGATTTTTGTCTGAGGTGCCACGCTCCCAAGGCCTGGTATGACGGGCGCGTGCGCAAGAACGGTCTGGGTGGAACGGTGAATGGGAGCAACGGTTGCCTGCTGCAGGGCGACTACGACAATGTTCCGTCGTCGGTGGGCAGCAGCAACATGGTCGAGCGCGACTATGGCGGTGAATCCTGCCACTACTGCCATCGACTGATGGATCACGGTCCGTTGGGCGAACCCAAATATCTGCAAAATGCCAATACGTGGTTGGACGATGGCGATTGCGATGGTCAGGGTGAACCCTGCCGGCGCGGCCCCTACACCTACGCGGAAGGCGAAGGTCCGCCGCATGCGTGGAACTATTCCACCTATCACCAGTCCAGTGATATTTGTGGATCGTGCCACAATGTCACAACACCCGACACCAGCGCAGGGCCGCTGCGCACCCTGCGCGACGCTGCTGGCGTCGATACCGGTGTGCCGTTCCCGATCGAACGTACGTACAACGAGTGGAAACAGAGCGATTTCGGCGATCTGATATTCCGCGATCGGTTGGGGGATGCCCTGGCCGCTCTGCCGCAGCTGGCGCGCGCCCGCCAATGCCAGGATTGCCACATGCCGAACAGCAGCGATGCGGAAGCCCGCGCCTGCATTTTCGACAATCCCGGTGCGCGCACGAACGATCTTCGCGTGCACACCCTGACCGGGGGAAACACCTGGATTCCCGGAGTCCTCAAGGGCCAATATGGCACGGCGCTCGATCGCAATGCCGAATTCGACCAGACCATAGTCTGGGCACGCCAGACCTTGCAGGCCAGCGCTCGCGTCGACACGAGCATTACCTCGTTCGTGCCGCCTGTCGGCCCAACCCAGGGAAGCCTCGTCGCACAGGTCAAGGTGACCAATCTGTCGGGTCACAAGTTGCCGACAGGCTACGTGGAAGGGCGGCGCATGTGGATCGACTTTGTGGTGCGCGACCACAACGGCGCACTCCTGTTCGAGAGTGGCGCCTACAACGCGGGCAGCGCAACATTGACTGCCGATGCGCAGGCGAAAGTGTACGAAACGATACACGGCATCTGGGATGCGGGTACTTCAACCTGCAAGCACACCGACGTCGGCGGAAATCCAGAGTTCCACTTTGTGCTCAACAACTGCATCGCAAAGGACAATCGGATCCCGCCGCTCGGCTTTTCCGGCGCGGCGGACGTGGAAACGCGACCCGTCGCCTATACGTATCCGACCGTTGCCGGATCGACCCGCCTGGTCAATTTCGACCTCAGCAACTATAGCGTCAGCGTCCCGACCGGCACCGCGTTGCCGCTCAGCGTTACCGCTACGTTGAAATACCAAACGTCGAGCCGGGAATATATCGAGTTCCTGCGCAATCAAGCGGTGACTTTCAGCTTTCCGGGCGAGAACACGATGTGCAGCGCGGGGCCGGATCGGCCGTTTGCGGTGGGGCCGCAGGGGCAGACGCGCGGTCAGTACCTCTACGACCTCTGGAACAACCCGACCTACGGAAAGTCGCCGCCTGAGGATGTCGCTGGCGCGACCGCCAGCGCAGGAAACTGAGATCGCTGAGATCGGTACGAACATTGCTTTAGCCGGACGTCCGGCGCGGAACTGGATTGCCGCGTCGGTCACTGCTTCCGGCCATGGCGCTTTAAGGTGTTGTCGTGGTAGTGTTTTTGGTTGACGAATCAGCTCCACGCTGGCTCGGTGATTCGGGGGGCGAAGATCGAGTGTTGAGTACGATGGTCAATCAACGACACAGTTCGTACATCCGTGCCGTCCGCGCCAGCCTTGGGTGGCTGCTGCTGTGCTGCGTGTTTTTTGCTCCCTCGGTTGGGGCGATCGACTACACCCCACACGGCACCCAGCCGGGGTTGACGTGGTCGCTCGAATCTCCGGACTCCTGCGAAGGTTGCCATCGCAGCTTTACCGCATCGAATCAGAGTTTCATTCCCTATGACACCTGGTCGGGGTCGATGATGGCCAACGCCACACGCGATCCGCTGTTCTGGGCGGCGCTGGATGTGGCCAATCATGACTTGCCCGGCGTTGGCGACTATTGTCTGCGCTGCCATACGCCTAGCGGGTGGTTCGGCGAGCGTGTTTTCAAGACGGCAACCGTGGGACAGACCGTCAACGGTCAGAATGGCTGCTTGCTCCAGGGCACCTACGATCGACCCGATACCAAGGGCAACGACTACGCCGGTATCACGTGTCACTATTGCCACCGCATGATGCCGGCGGGACCATCCGGCAAGACCACGGCGATCGGAAACTCGCGCCTGTGGCTCGACGATCAAACCGAATGCACCAACCCGGATGGCAGCGTGTACGGCGGGCCGTGTCGTCGCGGACCATATCGCTATCAGTCCGGCAGCGATCCGCTGGAGCCCCCGCATGGCTGGACGCAATCCGCGTTCCATGCTTCTTCGGATATTTGTGGCAGTTGCCACAATGTTGATTCACCGGATACGCCTGGCGGTCCGTTGCGCACACTGATCCTCAACGACGGCACGAATACCGGGCTGACCTTTCCGATCGAACGAACCTACAGTGAATGGCAGCGCAGTGATTTCTCCGACGTTGTCTTTCGCGATCGCCTTGGCGATGCCTTGGCTTTTGTTCCAGCCTTGAACAAGGGCCAGACCTGCCAGGATTGTCATATGCGGGTGTCACAGGATTCACTCGCGCGCGCCTGCGTCAACAATCCGGCCGGCTCGCGTACCGGGAATCTGCCGGTGCATGAGTTCGTCGGTGCGAATACCTGGATTCCCGCGATCCTGAAGAGCAAGTACGGCCCGCCTGGGCAGCTCAATCGCGAATCGGCATTCGATCGCACGATTGCCTGGGCGCGCGAAATGCTGACCCAGCGCAGCGTCAATCTGGCCGTCAGTCTGGATCCTTTCGTCGCGGGGCAGTCCACCCTGGTGGCGAAGGTCAAAGTCACCAATCTGAGTGGCCATAAATTGCCGACCGGCTACTCCGAAGGGCGGCGGATGTGGGTCAATGTTGTCGCCAGGGATGCGTCGAACAATATCGTTTTCGAAAGCGGTGCTTATGATGCGGCGACCGCTGTGCTGACCGAAGATGCGCAGGCGCGCGTCTATGAAGTGCTGCAGGGCATCTGGGATACGGGCTCAAGCACCTGCAAAGCAGTCGACAATTTGGGCCGCAAGCAATTCCACTTCGTGCTGAACAACTGCATTGCCAAAGACAACCGTATTCCGCCGCTCGGATTTTCCGGAGGTGCCGACGTATCCTTGCGGCCGGTAGGCGGCGTCTATCCGCCCGAGGTGCCAGGTTCGAGCCGGCTGGTCAATTATGACAATGCGACCTACTCGATTCCGGTCGCCGCAGGCACGGCGCTGCCGATTACGGTCAGCGTCAACCTTAAATTTCAGATTTCCAGTCGTGAATATATGGAATTTCTGCAGCGCGAGGCGAACGTTGGCGGATTCGCAGCCGAGAACACCATGTGCCAGGCCGGCCCGGACCGTCCCTTCACGGTTGGCCCGCAGAGTTCTTCGCGTGGTCAGTACGCATGGGATTTGTGGAACGACAGCAGCTATGGAAAATCGCCGCCTGAAGTGATGCGCACTGCATCGGCTGCGACCGGGAATTGAATGAGGTCGATGATGGAAAAGAAGATTTCGATTCAAGCCGTGCTGGGTTTTTCGCTGATGTTGCTGGCGGGCTGCGCGTCGCAAGTGACCCGTTCTCCCGCAACTTCGCCAGCGGTCAGGACGGCATTCGTCAAACCGGCGCCCGGCGCGGTGTATTCCTCGGATGGAACGGCCGACGACAAGCTGAGTGCCAGCAAGGCCTCTGCCGATATTCAATTGCCGGCTTTTGTGGTTACTCGACACAATGAAGATGTGTTCCGGGAAAACGATCAGGACATACCGGTAATCGTCGAGTATGGTTGGGACTATCGTGCCGGTATGGGTGTCCAGCGCGTCTACAATCGCGACGGTAGCTTCCGCAGTGAGCGTGCCTTGCCGGGTCAGACGCTGGGATTCACCGATCCGGAAATTGAACTGGCTTTTGCTTTGACGCGCGAAGCGCCGGAGCTTGCGGTGCAATTGTCAGAACCGAATTTGAACTTCTATGCGGGATTTCGTTATCTCGACAGTGGCGACGTCGCCTGTGGCCCGGGGTCGCGTTGTCTGCACGTCATTGTGTCGGGCGGCGACGACGGACAACGGCCCATTGCCCACGCGATCGTCGACCTGATGAAACGGCGCATGGTGCATCCGTTCTTCACACCAGATACGCCTGGTCCTTCCAAACACTAGTAGCCCTGCGATTACGAGGATTTTTCGATGAAAAGTACACTGTTTGCGAAATTCGGATTGGCGGTGATACTCCTCTGCATCAGCGCTCAATCGCTCGCGACCCATGCGAACTGCGCAGTCGCTGGCGGAACCCTGATGAAATGGCCCGCGACCGGCGCCGCCACGTGGGAATTGTGCTGGCTTCCGCCGAGCCAGAGCTCGGGCGTTGACGGTTCAGGTCTTGAAGTGCGCGACGTGCACTACAAAGGCATTCTTGTTGCCAAGCGAATTCATTCGCCGATCCTGTTTGCGGAATACCGCGATGGCAACGGCGGCGACTGCTATCGCGACTGGAAAGACACCAACGATGCGTTTGCCGCTGCCCCGGCTGTGCGCAATCAGCTCGGCACCCCAACCACGTTGCATGCGACGACAACCTGCGACGTCTCCCAGCAGGCGACGACTTCACATGGCGCGTGTCCGTTCAGCAATCTGTCGCCCAATCCCTATACGGCGGCAGACTGCCTTAACGGCGGGGTCGCGATCGAGGACAACGGAAGCTACGTCGTCCTGACCACTCAGTATTCAGCGGCCTGGTACCGCTATTCCAGCCGTATCAGCTTCTACGCGAACGGCGACATCAACCCGGAGTTCGGCTTCGGAAATGCCAATGGAACTTACAACAATGTGACCCATTGGCATCACAATTACTGGCGCATGGATTTCGACATCGACGGTGCGACGCATGATCAGATCATTGCCAATGGCGTCACCAAGGCCACTGAGTTCACCGACATCCGCAGTCTGACTGGAGCGCCTGGCGGCACCCCGAGCTACTGGGAAGTCAGGGACGGCATCGAAAACTTCGGCTATCGAATCACGTCCGGCGCGGGCGACTACACGCCAGTCAACGAGTCCGGTCGTGGGTATCATATGGCCGACGTGATCGGCACTCACTGGATCAACAACGAGTATGCGGATCAAGCAAGCAACAATTTGAGCGATTGTCAGATGGCCTCAAGCAATCTGGCCAACGGCGAAAGCATTGCCGATACGGACGTAGTGCTCTACTACACGGCCAGCGTGCGCGACTCGACCAATAACAACTGGCCGACCGCGGGTGCCGGTGCGATCCCGCAGGATTCGATGGTCTGCAAGAAAGTCGGTCCGTTGATCACCCCAGTCGGTGACTGGCCAATTTTCCGGGACAGCTTCGAATAAGCGATCGCTACATCAGGGACGATGGAATCACAACCGCGGTGTGCTCTTTGGGAGCACACCGTTGATAATCCATTTGTCCTAATTGCAGAGATTGCCATGCGCCTCGTACCGAATCGCTTCACTGCCGCCATAGCCGCGGCCCTGCTTGGATCGATCGCCCTTGCGACCCCGGCATCCGCTGCTGAGCAGCCGACAGAACAAACCTGGGCGGCCTGGGGCGGCGAACTGGGTTTCATCTGGAATACCGACCTGTTGCGCGACGCGGGTGTGTCGCTGGACAGTTCCGTGCAGATCAGCGCAGCGGATCAGAAAGGTTTTGTCGGCGTGGCAATTCGCGATTCGGGCGGACTCGAATTCGCCGTGTCGAACAACAATTTCGATCACTTCATCGGCGGCGGGTTGAATCTACGCGGCGGTTTCACGCTGCAATTGCCGGATGGAACATTGTCGCTGGTCGATGCCAGCCTGCGCCCGCGTGTTGGCGATCCGCTGACTCTGGATCTCGTGTCCAGTGACGGACAGGTGTGGTTCTACCTGGATCGCCTCATGTACGAACTCGCGGATCGTGGTGCGAGCCTCCACATACGCACGATGGATCTGCGGATTGCGCCGGCCCTGGCACAGCGGCTGGGCAAACCGCAGCTGGCCGATTGGGAAGTCGCGCAGCTGCGCATGGACCTCAATGTTTTCAGGCAGGGCCAGAATCCGATCGTCGAAGCGCCTGGCGCGCCCAACTGGCCCGGAAAGGCGGCGCCAAACGGCGAGACCTATCAGGCCGACGTTTTCATGGTGAGCTTCACCGCCCAATATTCGCGCTGCCGGTTGCCGGGAGGCGCGCCTGGAACCTGCGACGGGCCGGCAACGGGTTCCGATGGAGAAGTGGTTTTCACACCATCTTCCACATTGAGCAACAACGTGAACGCCGGATCGCTGCTGGAAACGGTGCCGGGTGATCCGCTTGGCAAGAGCACGGCGCTATACACCGCGGATGTCGCGTGGTACGCCAAATTTACGTCCTCGGCAGAAAATCTGCAGCCGTACAACATGGATCAACATCCCAACCTGATCTGGAATCTGTATCGAATCGATCAACAGGGACGCATCGAGCAGATCGGTCGTTCGGGGGTCAAGCACGCATTCCTGACGACCAACCAGGGCGCCAGCTGTGACACCAGCAATGGCAGCCATGTACTTGGCGTCAAGTGCTCGGATACCTATGGAACCGGCAACAACGACAGCAGCACCGACCTCGGACCGCGCAGTGAAATTGTTCCGAACAAAGTACTTTGGGGCCGTTGCGGTTCGATCTATGATCCGAATTGTGATCGCACAGCCGACTCACCCGGAAATACCTCCTACGATCAACGCCTGATCACGCGGGAATCGCAAATTGCCGCCGCTGCCAATCCAGGGGCGACTTACTATTTCGAGTCCTGGTACCTGGTTCGCGACGACATCAATATCTACAACACGATGGCGGTGCGCCCTGTCACGTTCGGTTTTACGGGGACTGGTCCTTGGTCGATTTCGAACGGAAGTCCGCTGAAGCTTGGCCCGGCGATCAATCGCTGGGTCGATCCCGCGAGTACTGCGGCGACCGAACGCAACGTCGAAATTGCGAGCGACGAGGGGCATACACGCATTGCGGTCAAGACGACCGACCTTGGCGGTGGTCAATGGCGATACGACTACGCAGTCATGAATTTTGATTTCGCCCGCGCGGGTGTCACTGGAACACCGAGCTATCTGGACGACGCCGATATTGCACAGCGTTTCCACGTTGTCCACAATTTTGGCTATGACCGCTTCCGCGTGCCACTGCCCGAAGGCGTGGTGACCTCGTCCGTCAGTTTCTCGGACGGCGATCTGGCATCGACCAATGACTGGACGGCTGCCATTGGCACGAATGACATCCGATGGAGCGCACCGGTCAACCCGACCCCGCTCGCCGGCGTGCCAGCGGTGCTCAACCCATTGAACTGGGGAACGATGTTCCGGTTTTCCTTTGTTGCCAATGCCGCCCCGGCCGGCAACAACGTCAGCCTGCACATTGCACAAGACGGCACGCCGCAGGTGCAGGTCGCGAACTTGCTCGGGCCTGGATCGGATCAGATCTATGTCGACAACTTCGATACAGCGCCGCCGCGGCCTGCACAGTAGTCGACCCCGGCATTCGACGTTCTCCGTCGCTCGCGGCGGCGAACGGCGGATCACCAACAACGCAGTCAGTTGGATACGGCGGCCTTTCAAATCCATGATAGGCCGACGTACCTAGTGTGGATGGCTGGCCGTCGACTTCCCGGAAGCACCGTTCGCGGTTGAGAGCGCTGACACTGAAGCCGCGCCGCCGCCTTCTATGGATAATGTTGCAATGCCAACTTGGTCGGACCGGGCAAGTCCGATTCAGCCGCTGGTTGCAGGCTCCAGAGTCAGTCGATGCAAGGACGGCCCCGGCAGCAGAGGGGTCGCTCGTCCGATCACCCAATCATCATGGCCCGCTGCATGGAAAGGCGATAGCGGATTTCCGCTCTGGCCGCCCGGCATCATGAGATAACTTCTATCCTCGTGGCCCGGTTCAATCGTGAAGCGCTCGGAAGCGCCGAAGCCAGGAGACTGGACGCGCGGCATGTTGGAATCCCCAGGCAGCGATTGTGCCGGCATGTCGATCCAGCGTGCGATGAAGTTGGGCAACGCACGGGAAAGTGGATGGCGAATTGCCGCAGTGTTTCGCTCGCCCCAGGTTTGCGATGCCAGTTTGCCCTGGCCGCCGGACTCTTCGGCCACTTTGGTGGCTGCATCAAGCAATAGAGCATTCCAGTCCGCATAGCGCGGATCGAGCAGATGCATCGGCCGGATTTGCAACAAAGTCCACACCGCCGCTTCATATCCTTGTGCACTCGGCAATTCGAACGCGGCAGATTTCGCTCGTGCCAGCGCCGCGAAAGGCGCTAACACCGCGTCGACAACGTGGCTGCGAAAACTGCGTACCAGGCGATAGTCGATGGAGTCGATTGCCGCTCGCGCGCTCCAGGACTTTGCGGCGCTTTGCAGTTCGACCAGCGCCGGGTTCTGCGCCGTCGCCAGCGTCGTCTGCAGCAGCGCGTGCCATCGTTCCAGAAAGACGGCCCGATCGTCGAGCTGCACGGCGAGCATGTCGCTGGCACTCAGTTGCTGCTTGCCGAGCAGATCGTCTCGGATCTGCAGCGCACGGGCCCCCAGGTCATAACCGCCGTCGCCTTCCCAGCGCAGCCAATCGCCATCGACTGTTCGCGCGTTCGCGGTCCACAAGCGATGGTTTTCCGGGTCATACACGCGTGGATAGGCAGTCGGCTCGAGCCAACCATTCCAGCCGACACCCGGTGTGCTGAAGTCGGCGGGGAGCAGGGGGTCGAATCCTTCCCGACGCGGAATCGCGTTGCCGGTCAAAGTCCATCCGATGTGGCCGTGTTCGTCGCCAACGACAAAATTCTGCGCGGGCATACCGAAGCCTGGTGCAAGGTCCAAGGCATGCTGCACATCGTGCGTTCGCTCCAGTTCAATCAGGCGCAAGTTGAGCGCCCGTGGATCATGTGCAGTCCACGCCAAAGCGAGCGGTGTTCCATCCGTGTCGCTGGCCATGATGGGTCCCCACTGGGTGTCTTCGACGATCAGCGATTGATCGGGTTCATCGCGTACGTGCAGCAGTTCCGTGTGGGCAGCGATGGTTTCCCAGCCGTTTGCAGTTCGGTAGCGTTGCGTTTGCTCTGGATCGCGCTGCACGCGCACCCAATCGGTCCAGTCGCCATAGCTGTTCGTGTAACCCCAGGCGATGTGGCCATTGCTTCCAGCCGTCAATGCCGGCGTTCCGGGAAGTGTCACGCCATTGAGATCGATGCTCGCGCCCGGCTGATCGGGATCCGGGTAGCGCAGTCGCGCGCGATACCAGATGTTCGGTACGCGCAGGCCCAGGTGCATGTCGTTCGACACGAGCGCCGCGCCGCCGGCTACCAGCGCGCCGCCTACCGCAAAGTTGTTGCTGCCATTGCGCAAGCCGTCGCTATCGGTGACAGATTGGTGCAATTCTGTAGCGTTGTATACTAATTGCCAGGTGCCATTGCGCAGATCCAGCACGTCTGCGCCGGGCAGGGGCTCCGCGGCGAGCGCGTCACCGCGCAAGGGCGCATCCCAACTGCTGCCGGGTGCTATCAAGAAGCGGTAAACCGGTGCGGGCAATGCAGCACGCAAACGGGCCAGATTCAGTTCTCGCAGGTTCGCTCCGTCGCTGTTCAGATCCAGAAACATCGCATCGATCACCAGCGCTGTATCTTCACTGCGCCAGGGTTGCGGCGTCTGGCGCAACAGCAGGTATTCCCACGGGCGCACCGACAAATCAGCAAGACCTGCGTTCACTCCCTCTCGATACGCATCGATCAGAGCGCGATCCGCTGGCGGCATGCGGGCGAGGCTTTCGGTCGCGCGCGCCCGGAATCGGTGCATGCGATGACCTCGATCGAGCTCGATAGCCTGCTTGCCGAACAGCTCGGACAATTCGCCTGCCGCCAGTCTGCGCATCAGGTCCATCTGGAAGTAGCGTTCCTGAGCGTGCAGAAAACCCAATGCCCACGACAGGTCTATGCGATCGTTCGCGTCGATCGTCGCGGTTCCCAGTGCGTCGCGGTTGATGCTGACCCTGGCGCTGAGATGTTCGCTGCTGACTTTCCCGTCCAATCGGGCCAGGCTGCCGTGCAGCAGCAGCCACGCACTGCCGATTCCGACCACAACCAGCAGGCCGCAAAGAAAGAAAAATCGTCGTATCCAGCGCATCGGATGCCTACTTGTAAAGGAATGTACGTTGCGATCTATTTTGGATCGGAGCGGCGACGGTTGAGCGTCTGTGGCGAGCGCTGGCGTTCGCGCCGCTGGGCCGCCACCAGCGCATCATCGGCCAGTGCCGATTCGAGCGGCAAGCCCAAGCGGTTGATCTGCCAGACCGGAGGGCACAGGCGCACCAGTGTCTCGACGACCGCCTGATGAGTGCGGGTGTAATACGGTTGGCGGTGATGATGCAGAAACACGGGAACTTCGACCGGGCGGAATCCCGCGACCACGCGAACGTCCATGTCCGGATGCAGCAAGTGCACCGGCACGACGGCCCGGCCGAGCCCGGCACCGACAGCGTCGATCAGTCCGTAGATGTCGTCAAAATAAGTGCGCTCCATGCGTGGCACGGTACTGCCGGTCTGGCTGAGGAAAAACTTCTGGGTGAAATTGTCGCGCGGGTCATGATCGATGTAGCAGGCTTCGCGACCCGCATAGCGGGTGGACTCGATCAGCACATTGAGCTCGATCCCCAGGCGGATGTTCTCGATGCCTGCACGCTCGCATTCCGACAGGGAGATGGAATAGTCGACCTTTCCATCAATCAGCATTTCGTGCAGCACCTCGACCTCGGCCTTGAAAACCTGACAGCCCAGTTTCGGATGCTCGCGCAACAATGGCGCCAGCGCGGGCAGTGCCACCGAGCGCAACGCTGACGAGAAGGTGACAAGGCGGATGAAACCCGCGAGTTCGCCTGTGCGCGCGCCGACCAGGCTGCCGAGCAACTCAGTCTCCTGATGCTCCAGCGCGGTGCCGTAGCGTTGCAGGATACGCCCGGACTCCGTCAGTTCAAGTGCGCCATGCTGCCGGATCAGCAGCGCGTGTCCCAGGGTTGATTCCAGGTTCTGGATGCGTTTGGTAAGCGCCGGCTGGGTGATGTGCAGGAGGTCCGCAGCCCGGGAGAAATTCAGTTCGCGGGCGAGCACCAGGAACGACTCGAGGAGTGGGGAAGAAAGGGGTAGGCGCACGCCTTCACATTTCCTATATGAACTTGCGCACACTATAACTGCAGGTTATCGCTGGATGTACAGCTTTCATTGGTTAGGCATCGTTAGTCAGTGTAGCTTCCGCACATACTGAGAGAGGATAGGGACTTATGGCCGCGTTGAGCATTGCACGAGTGCTGCCGTTTGGTCGGCGTGAGTCTGCGCCGGTACAGGTCGCGCAATCCGTTGCTGTGGAGGCGACCGAAGTCCTGATCCGTCGCGTGCGCGCCGGTGAAACTCCGGCCCGGGAAATGCTGGTAAAGCGTTTCCTGCCCTTGTTGCGGCAGTGGGCTCATGGGCGTCTGCCTCGCGCAGCTCGCGATCTGCATGAGACCGAAGATCTGGTCCAGCTCGCCTTGATGCGCGCACTGAAGCAGATCGGTCATTTCGAGTGCGAAGGCCCGGGTAGCTTTCTGGCCTATCTCCGCCAGATCCTGCTCAATCAAGTGCGCGACGAAGTGCGCAGACTCAGCCGTCGCCCGATCTCGGCAGAACTCGATCCCGAGCTCGCCGATCAGGATCTGCCATCGCCTGTCGAACAGATCGTTGGCCAGGAAAGACTGCACGCGTACGAGCGGGCGTTGGCGAGCCTGCCCAAGCGCCAGCAGGGTCTGATCGTCATGCGCCTGGAATTTGGACTCAGTTATCCGGAAATCGCGGTCGAAGTCGGCAGCACCCCGGATGCGGTGCGGGTCATGGTTGCCCGCGCATTGGTGCAATTGGCCACAAGTCTCAAACCCTACGCCGCCTCACACTGATCGGGAGAGCTGCCGCGTAGCGTCAGCGGCGCACTTGCGCTGCGCCGCGCTGCGCTGGATGCTGAAGCCGCGACGATGGATGTTCGGATCGATGGTTCGCCGTCGTTGATCTCCGAAACGCCCGCTCAGCACGGGCAAGGGGTAGTGATGTCCGGCGACGAACAGGAACTGGAGCGTATCGCCGGTGGCATTGCCGACGATGCGAGCCTGGATTGGCGATTGCTTGCCAAACTCGATGGCCGAGCGGCCGATACCGGGGATGGCCTCCGCGAATTGTCCCAATTGGCACAAGTGTTTCGTGGTGTGCAGTTGCGCGCCACACCCGCGGCCGGGCGCAAGAGCCTGTTTCAGTTCGCAGGACTGGAAGTCCTTGAGCAACTGGGGTCAGGTGCGCAGGGCGAGGTGTACCGCGCCTACGATCCGATGCTCGATCAGGACGTAGCGTTGAAGCTGCGCCGGGTAAATTCGGATGCACTTAGTCACCAGTTTCTCGCCGAAGGACGCCGACTGGCGCGCGTTCGCCAGGCAAACATCGTCAGCGTTTTCGGCGCTGCCGCACAGGATGGGCGCGTTGGGCTGTGGACCGAACTGGTGCGAGGCAAGTCGCTCGCCGAATTGCTCGCCGATGAAGGTCCACTCACGCCTGTCGAAGTTACCCAAATCGGCATCGAGTTGTGCAACGCGCTCGCTGCAGTGCATGCGCATGGACTGACGCACGGAGACATCAAGGCGGAAAACGTACTACGCGACGTCAGCGGGCGCATCGTTCTGGCGGATTTCGGCGCCGCCCGGGAAATTGACGCAAATGATCAGTTTGGAACTATTTCAGGGACTCGCCATTATCTTGCGCCCGAGCTGATCGCAGGCGAAGTCGCCAGCCCAGCCAGCGATCAGTATGCGCTCGGAGTGCTGCTGTATCGCCTGCTATCCAGCGCCTTTCCGTATCCCAGTGTCGAAGATCTGGACAGCCTGCACATGCAGCAGGTTGCCCAGTCGCGACTGCCCCTGCGCCGGCTCTGTCCGACAGCGCCGCGTGCGCTGATCAGCGCCATCGAGCGCACTCTGGCCTATGAGCCCGGTCGTCGCCACGCGGGAGTGCGTGTGCTGCAGTCGGCGCTTGAGAGCAGCTTGCGGCCATTTCGGTTCGGCGCGCTGCACGCAGCATCGGCGCTGGTGGTGATCCTCGCCAGTGTTTTGGCGACCGTGTTGGTATGGCCCGATCGGCTGCAGCTCCAATTGCAAAGTTCGTTCTACCGTGTCGGTGCGCAGAGTCGCGAGCAATTGGTCGACGGCGCGTTGGTCGGTCTGGGCGATCGGTTGCTGCTGGAGGTTTCGAGCAATCAACCTACCTGGGTCTATCTGTTCAACGATGACGGCGCCGCGGCGCCAGCAGTGCTGTTTCCGCTGGCGGGGACGCTGCCAGCCAATCCGCTGACAGCCCACACACGCTGGCAGCTGCCAGGCAGCGATAGTCGCAGCAGCCTCAGCTGGCAGGTCGACCGTGAGGCCGATCGGGAAACCTTCATCTTGGTGGCTTCTTCGCATCCGCTCGACGAGGTGGAGCGTCGCGTCGCTGACTGGCAGCACGCGCAGACCGGCGAATCGGCGCTGGTGTCTCGGGGCGTCACGACCCTGGCCCGCCTGGCGCCCGGCGTGGGCGAGCGGGGCGTGCAATTATCGACGTTGCTGGCGCAGCTTGGCTGCGATCGCGGCGCCGCTGACCTGCGTTGCGAGCGCTACGTCTTTCCGCATCGCGGGCGCTGACGCGCGGCATTGACGCCGGTCTGACGGAGGTTGTGGCAGACTGACGCGCGAGTGGAAACCACGAGGGCAGCATGCGTCGCGTCATTGGTCTGCTGTATTGTTTAAATGTCCTCTTTTTGTTGACGACTGGCGCCTGCCTTGCAGGCACTGCCGGTCAGATCGACGACCTGCTCGTGCAGGAGAAGTACGCCGAAGTCCGAGCCCTGCACATCGCTGAACTTGACCAGCCCCACCGACGCCTTGCTGCGCTGGAAGGTTTGTTCGAGCTGGCCATCGAAAGCAACGCTGCAGTCGGTGCGGAAGAAATCACTCGCTGGATCGACGAGCTGTCTTCGCTCAGACGCGCCCGAGACGGCGAAAATGCCCGCTCCCTCGCAGCGCTGCTGACCTGGAATGCGGAAGGTGCATTCCGCCGCAAGGACTTGGCGGAGGCCAACAGGCTCGTGCAGCAGGCGACTACCCTTTTGGCGGAAGGATCGGGTCGGATTGGTAATTCCGAACGCGCGTATGTCGAAACCTTTGCGGCGCAGCTGACCGGTTTGCAGGGGCATTTCGACGACGCCCTGGTCCATACGCAGCGCGCGATCGAATTGGTGGACAAGCCCAAAAATGTACTCGAACGCCAGCGCCTGATTCGTGCCTTGTATTTTCGCGCGATGTTTCAGGATCGAAACGGCGCGTACGTCGATGCGATCGCGAGCGCCCAGCGTGGCATGCGCGAGAATGCGGTGTCCGCAGGTACCGCTCGCAACGGCAATCGTCGCCGACTGATCGGCATCCTCGCGGAGATTCTCATCTCCCGCGGCGATTACCGGGAAGTGCAGCACCTCATGCTGCCGGAACTCGCGGCTCTGCGCGCCCAGGACGCTCCGTCGCCACGTGACATGGCGTACACGCTCGGCCACCTCGCTGAGGCCGAACGTCATCTGGGCGACCGCGACGGAGCTCTGATCCATTCTCGCGAATCCGCTGATTTTGCTGCCAAGGATCCCGGCATCGTCGCATCCGGCAGTTACGCGGCAATCCTGGGAAACCTCGGCGCGCTGGCATTCGAAATGGGCCATTACGCCGAAGCGGACCAGGCCCTGAGCAAGAACCTGCAACTCACTGAACAACAATTCGGTCCGGACAGTGTGCGTGTCGTTGCGCCGCTGATCAGTGCCGGCGAAGTGGCATTGGAACGTGATTTGGTCGATGTAGCGGAAAAGAATTTCCGACGTGCACTGAGCATTGTCGCCACCCAGCTGGGGCCTCAGCATCCTGAGGGAACGCCTGCGCTTCGCGGGTTGGGCAACGCCTTGCTACGCAGTGGCCATGCCGATCAGGCCGAACCGCTGCTGGCAGGCGCGTATGCGCAGCGTCGTGCCAGCATCGGCGATATGCATCCGGAGTTGCTGGCTTGGCGCTGTGATCTGGCCCTGGCCGAGGCGCGCAATGGGCACGCGGATCAAGCTTGGGAAAGCGCTCTGGCCGTGGAACAGGCGCGCACGCAATTGGTCGCCAGCATCGCGCCGGCATTGGGAGAAACCCAGTCGCTGGATTTCAAGCGCAACCTCGGTCATTGCTCCGGCTTGATGCTCTCGCTGGCGGCGAAGCGCGGAGACGCATCGAGCGTCCTCGCCGCATGGACCGAAGTGGCGGCAGCGCGAGGCCTTGCCACGCGGATCGGCATGGCGAGATTGTCGGCGGCGCGCTTGGCTGCGGATCCCGAACGCCGCGCACAATGGGATGCGTGGCGCACCGCGGCGCAATCCTATGCGCGCGCCTTGACGGAAGGTGCCACCGAAGAAGACCTCGTACCTTTGCGCAACCGTGTGGATGTCGTCATCGGGGAAATGGGTGCCAGTGCTGATGCCGGCGCGAATCTTGATCATCCGTTGGCGCAACTTCTCCGAGCCCTGCCTGCGGAGAGTAGTCTTTTAGCGTATGTGAAAGACAGTACAATTCCTTTACTTGACAAAGCGGCGACTGGGAGCGCACACGCGAGTCGCCTCTTCGTGTTTGTGGTGACGGACAAGAGTCAGCCCCGACTGCTGGATCTCGGCGACAGCGCGGCTGTCGATGCACTGGCCGAGCGCTGGTACGGCGGATTGCTGCACCCGAACGCACCCGTAGAAGAATTGCGCAGCGCGGGGCTCGCTTTGCGCGCGCGCATATTCGATCCATTGGAACTGGCCAATTCCTCGCGGCTGTTGATTGTTCCGGATGCTGATCTGTTTCGGGTCAATTTCGCCGCACTGCCTGCCGAAGCGGGAGATGGCTATCTGATCGAGAAGGGCCTGCGGACACACACGCTGGAAACCGAACATGACCTCATGGGGGTTGCGGCAACCGCGAGCGACTCGGCGTCAATCCTGCTGATCGGAGCGCCCGATGGGCGTACCGGTTCCCGATTGGCTCAGCTGCGTGGCAGTTGCCCAACCTTGGGCGCAGCCTTGGCGCCGCTGCCGGGTGCGCAGCGCGAAATCGACAGTCTTGCGCAGCTTGCCCGAGGCGTTGGCGGACACCCGGTGACTGCCCTGTCCGGTTCGGCGGCAACCACTGACGCGGTCCTGCGTTCCTCGCCGCAGGCGGGCATTATCCACTTTGCAACTCATGCCTTCGAGCTTGGCGCTACCTGCACACCGCTGCTCGCCGACAGTGGTCGACGTGGAGTCGGATTGCGCCACGACGATACCGAGGCGACCGATGCACGCGGCGCCCTGGCGCGGCAGGCCGCATTGGTACTGAGCGCCAACGCCGACAGCAGCGGCCTGATGTTCGACGCCGACATCGCGACACTCTCGCTCGATCGCGCCAGTTGGGTGGTCTTGTCCGCTTGCGATACCGGTCTGGGCGCGCGCCTCGACGACGAAGGCATCTTCGGTCTTCGGCGCGCATTCCGTCTCGCCGGAGCGCGTACCGTGCTGATGAGCCTTTGGCCGGTCGATGACTCGGCTACCGCAGTCTGGATGGACGTTCTGTACAAAGCCAGACTGGTCGACAAGCGCAGCACGCTGGATTCGGTGGCGGATGCCAATCTCGCCGTGCTTGCCGGTCGCCGAGCCCGCGGCGAAAGCACGCATCCGTTCTACTGGGCGGGCTTCATCGCAAGCGGCGATTGGCGCTGAGCCTGTGATGGGAGAGCCCCCCGGGATTCACACCCAGACGAAATCGATTCATAGGGAGCTGTCCGCGTCACGGCATGGCGTAACGCTCAACCGTACCTTTGCCATCAAATAGCCAGAGCTCTTCACCGGATTCGCGCGGAAGCAGGAATATGGATGAATTCACGTAGGCGGACGGAAGCGCCATCCTGAACTGCGCTTTTCCCTCGGCATCGGTAAGGACGAGACTCATGGCAGGAACAATGTCTCGGGTCGACAGCAAGAACGCGTAGCGATCGCCGTCGTTGGCGAAGTCGTGGGACATGGGCTGATAGTCTTCCGGCGCTTGCCACGATTTGAGCGCATCGCCAGTCTTTGAGTAGATGGTCACGGTCGCCGGCCGACGCGGATCGTCGATCGCGTATGTGTCGCCGGTAGGCTGAGAAACGACGGCGAGGCCACCATCCGCCCGGGCTACGGCCCTACGGGGTGTCCCCAGCCATTGGCCATCGGCCCTGCGTTCAATTACCCGCATCACATCACCCCTTGCAGAGACCAGTCGGATGCGCTCGTAGCCGAGGACCCAGCGATTCGAGCTTCCGATCTGGGCGATCCATCGCTCGGCAACGTCATCGATGCCGCTGGATTCGATGCCGATGCGGCGGCCATCAGTGGAATAGTGCAGAAAGTCGTGCGAATTGTCGTCGCGACGTGAAACAAATATGTCGCCTGTGTCGTCGATCGTCAGCGACGGAAGGCTGACGCTACCCTTGTAATCGGTCGCATCCGGCTGGCCGACGTGGATTCGTTTGCCGGAGTCATCAAAGACGTGCACGGCTCCCGTTCGCTCGTCGATGGCGTAAATACGTCCCTGCGCAGTCACCGAGATTCCGGCGATGTTGCCAAGAGCGGTCGCATCGGGCCGCTGCCCCAAAACCAGGTCGACCTGGCCGCGCTCGTCCAAGCGCAACAAAGCCGCGCCATCGCTGGTCCACAGTTTTCCATCCGTGCCGGATTGCACATTGCCACTCATGCTGAACTGGCGTCCATCGGAGAAATGTGGGTCGAATTCGGAGACGACCTGGCCACTCAGGCTCATACGCACGATCGGCGGATGACCTTGGAAGTCAACGACTATGACGCCGCCGGTTTTGTCCGCTTCGATGCCGGACGGATAGTTTGGCTGACGCTCCCAGGCACTGACGAGATCGATGGTCTTCTGAAACGAACCATCACTATTATATATCTGTAGTATTTTTCGAATATTCTCCAGAACCACGACTTCGCCGCTCGTGGTTACGGTAAATTCGACCGGGCTGAAGAGTTTTTCCCGATCGCTGATGTCTTCAGCAATTTGCCAGCGTTGCTTGCCGTTGGCATCGAACGCGACGAGTACGTCTTCATGAGTGAACGTGGTGTCGATGCTGCCAAGTACTGCGAACCCGCCGTCGCGAGTGCTTACCAGTTTCTCAATGTGTGGCGGATGAAAGCCATCCATAGATCGCAAGCTTCCATCCGTGGCATTGAATCGGTATGCAAGGATTTTTGAGGGCTCTGCGTAGCGCGATTGCACCAGCAGCCAGGTATCGTCACGCAGCCAGATCAGCTTACTTTCGGCATGACTGCTGTCAATGCTGCGGGGAATCGGTGTGCGACGGACGAGCTCGCCGCTGTGATCGACAAGTGTGATTTCTGCAGCCTGGCCATCGCAACCGCATCCGGCGACAAAACCAAACCGTCCTTGGTCGTCCATGCCGAAATCGAAAAGGTCATGGATGGGCGACTCCTTCGCAATCGATCCCGCTCCCTCCAGAACGAACGAGCCCAGTCTTTTCAGAACCCGTTCCTTGATGGACGCAGTCGTCGATGCGGACGCCTGGACGGGATCAAACGGTCGGCGCGCTGTTTCGCGGACTTGCCACGCGCTGGAAGGCGGCTCGCCATGGTCGACCCGATATTCAACACGCTGATTGCTTGCCACTTCACGCAGTGTAAAATGGGAAGACTTCGCCGTATCGAGAATGGCGCCGTGCTGGCGTATGTCGTCCACGCGAAGGAACTGCGCTTTTTCGTCGCCGGGTACGGCGTAGTCATCTGCGAGATCGATGCTCCACACGGGCCGGTAGTCCAGATCGAGCAACGCGAATCGAGTGCCCACGTGATCGGATGAAGAAAGTGCGGAGCTGCCATCGATGCTCCGGTACCACTGCACCAGGGTCAGCGGGGTGCCCGCCACAGGGCGAGCGGCGATGACTTCATGCAGGCCGGTCGCGTCTGCCACCTTTGAGCGGGGTGCCTCTTTGCCGAGCAATTGCGCATCATGCAAGCGATACGTCCACCAGATTTCGGACTGCGTATTAATGTCGGATTCGGCAACTCGCACCACGAAACGGTCGTTGTCGGGGTCGATGAACAATCCGTTCGACTGCGGATTGCCGACCGAGTGCAAGAAGTGTCCCCATTCACGCGCAGCGTGATCTTCGTGCTGAACGACGCCGTTGGCATCGATGATAGCCACGATGAACTCGCCGCCACCGCTGGCGTAGCCCTCGCTGTAGGCATAGCCACCAATCACCCCATTGTCCGCAACCACAGCCTCCCAAAAGGTAAACGGTTTGCTGCCGCTCCATACGATGTTGCCGTCGCGCGACAAAGTAAACAAACCGGTGCCGGCACCGTCGCGGTCTTGCGGATCGACGCGCAAACTGAAATGCCCCGACGCTGAGGCATACGTCTTTAATGGGAGATCGGCGCCGAAACTGGCGGTACACAGGAGAGTCGCCGTGATCCCGAGCCAGCGAAAAGTCCGGCGACTGCGTTGATGAGGCATCGGTGCGGCACTCCGGCGGTCGACGATGGTCATCATACGCCGCCGACAGAGTGCACCGCCTGCCGACTAACCGCTGGTTTCGATCCGTTCCACGCGCTGCAAACCGCGGGGCAGCAGATTGCCGCGGCCAGCGCGATTGCCGCCGTACTCGACCAGGTCGGCCCACTTCAGGGTCAGTTTGCGCGCACCGGCGTACAAGGTGACTTCGCCGGAACCTTCGCTGACGACGCTGATGCCGGCGACACGTTCGCCGCCACCGGATTTGGCTTTCGGGATTTCAATCAATTTGTTGCCTTTGCCACCATTTTCCAATTCCGGCAATTCAGCGACGGAGAACATCAGCAGGTGCCCGGCCGTGGTCACGACCACGATGCGGTCGCGGGCGGCATCGCCAACGAGGGCAGGGGCGAGTACGTGCGCGTTGTCGTCCATGTTGAGGATTTGCTTGCCGGCTTTCTTGGTGCCGACCAAATTGGCAAAACGCGTGACAAATCCATAGCCCAGATCGGAGGCGAGCACGAGGCGCGTTTCCGGGTCTGCCATGGCAATCGCTTCGAAGCGCGCGCCGGCAGGTGGCGCGAAACGACCGGTCAGCGGTTCCCCATTGCCGCGCGCCGAGGGCAGGCTATGCGCCGGCGTGGAGTAGCTGCGGCCCGTGGAGTCGATGAAGGCGACCTGTTGCGTGGTTCGGCCCCGCGCATACGCCTGGCAGCTGTCGCCCTCGCGATAGTTGAGTGCATTCGCGTCAACCTCGTGCCCCTTGGCCGCGCGAATCCAGCCCTTGTGCGAGAGAACAACGGTAGTTGGCTCACTGGCTACGAGAGCGGCTTCGTCCAGCGCCTGGGCGACTTCACGCTCGACAATCGGCGATCGGCGTTCGTCGCCGTACTTCTTCGCGTCGTCTTTCAGCTCGTCCTTGATCAAGGTTTTCAGGCGCTGCTTGGAATTCAGCGTAACGTTGATTCGCGCACGTTCCTCCTCAAGCTGATCGCGTTCGGCGTTCAACTTCATTTCTTCCAAACGCGCCAATTGGCGCAATTTGGTTTCGAGGATGTAGTCCGCCTGTTCGTCGCTCAGTTTGAAGCGCTTGATCAGTACAGGCTTGGGCTCGTCTTCGCTGCGGACGATGCGGATGACTTCATCCAGATTGAGGTACGCAATGCGCAAACCTTCGAGCAAATGCAGGCGTCGTTCGACTTTGGCGAGTCGGAATTGCAGACGTCGGGTCACCGTGTCGCTGCGGAAGCGCAACCATTCGGCAAGTATCTGCTTGAGATTTTTGACCTGCGGCCGACCATCCAGCCCGATCATGTTGAGGTTGACGCGGTAGCTTTTTTCCAGATCGGTGGTCGCGAAAAGATGCTGCATCATCTCGTCGAGGTCGATGCGGTTCGAGCGCGGTATCAGCACCAGGCGCACGGGATTTTCGTGATCGGACTCGTCGCGCAGATCTTCCAGCATCGGCAATTTCTTCGCGCGCATCTGCGTCGCGATCTGCTCCATGATCTTCGACGGCGATACTTGATACGGCAACGCGGTAATCACAATGTTGCCATCTTCTTTCGCGTACACGCCGCGACAACGCACGCTTCCATTGCCGGTTTCGTAAATCGCCATCAGATCCGTGCGTGCCGAAATGATCTCTGCCTTGGTCGGGTAGTCAGGCCCGCGTACGTGTTCGCACAGGTCGCGCACGCTGGCTTCGGGATCTTCCAACAGGCGAATGCAGGCGCTCACGATCTCGCGCAGATTGTGCGGCGGAATGTCCGTGGCCATGCCGACGGCGATGCCCATCGAACCATTGAGCAATACGTGCGGCACACGTGAAGGCAACCACGATGGTTCTTTCAGGGTGCCATCGAAATTCGGGGTGAAGTCCACCGTGCCCTGGTCGATTTCCGCGAGCAACAACTCCGCCATCGGGGTGAGCTTGGATTCGGTGTAACGCATTGCCGCGAATGATTTGGGATCATCCGGCGATCCAAAATTGCCTTGGCCATTGACCAGCGGATATCGGTACGAGAACGGCTGCGCCATCAGCACCATCGCTTCGTAACAGGCGCTGTCACCGTGCGGATGAAACTTGCCGATCACGTCACCGATGGTTCGGGCGGACTTCTTCGGCTTGGATCCCGCATCGAGTCCGAGTTCGCTCATCGCGTATACGATGCGTCTTTGTACCGGTTTCAGTCCGTCACCGACAAAAGGCAGTGCGCGATCAAGCACGACATACATGGAATAATCCAGATACGCGCGTTCGGCATAGTCTTTCAGGGGAATCTGTTCGAAATTCGCTTGCAGGATCATCGGGACAACCGTAGGTGATGGCGGCGGGGCAGGCCGGCGCGGGCCAGCCTGCTATTTTGCCGTATCCGGAAGCAGCACACGATGTTTGTGCGCAAGTGGCTGCCAGTGAACGAAAATCTTTGAACTGCGATGCCATGCAAGGCCTTACTACAGCGTTTTCGCGAAGATGGTGGCTCCGCAAGCCCTCAATTCGTTGGCCTGGCCGCCGAGCCTCGTGCTGCCTGATGTAAATCCGCAGGGACTGCCGGTGAGTCATCGTCATGCAGGATCACAACCGTCGCGACGCAGAAACAGTCTGTCGCGGTCAGCAGAAAATTGTCGCTTTTGGACGCCACCCGTAAGCAAGAGTTTCCCCGGCGCAAGATCGACGCGGCAGTTGTCGAGCCGTCTCCAGGTGTAAGTCGCCCATTGCCTCGTTCAAGCGCGCAGCAGCAATCGACTCAGCCAGAGCCCCGCGAGAGTCAGGGAAACCGATCCGAGCAGGTGGGCCAGGATCAGCACGGCGCTCCAGCCGTAATCATGGCGCACGAGAAGGTTCGCGGTTTCACCTGAAAATGTGGAAAATGTAGTGAGTCCGCCGAGAAAGCCTGTGGTGACGAGCAGGCGCACTTCAGGAGACAGGCTGGCGATTTCCGCCGTGATTCCCATCGCCAGCCCCATCAGCAATCCGCCAACGAGGTTTGCCGTCAAGGTGCCGAGCGGCAGCAATGGGAATAGCGGGTTGAGCCATAGCGACAATCCCCAGCGCAGCCAGGCGCCGAACGCAGCGCCGACTCCAATGGCAAGAAAGGCAATCCAGTTCATGAGTTTCTGATGCCCGGCGATGCGCGCAATGCGTATGATCGTACACTTCGCGTTGCCCCGGTGATATCCGCGACTGGCCGCACGCGGGGATTCTCGGGCATCATGGAGGAATGACTTCCGCTGTTTTGACCTGGGATTGCCTGCAATGACCAACCTTCAACGTGAGCATGAAGCGCTGACTGAGGCGGAAATCGAAGCCCTATCGCGTTTTCTCGACGAGCACGCCGTCGAACGCGACGGCATGAGCTTCGAAATGCTCGATGGATTTCTGACCGCGGTCCTTTCGGGGCCGGACACGATTGCTCCATCACAGTGGTTGCCCCAGGTATGGGCTGGCGAAGACGAAGCGCAGGACGCAGTCTTCGAGGACGAAGCGGAAGCCAACCGAATCCTGGATCTGGTCATGCGCCACTACAACCGCATTGCCGGTGTGTTGGCGCAGGGTGGCGCCGAGTTCGAGCCGTGGATCGGCGAGTTCGACATGGGTGAGGACGGTGTCGCCGCCTTCGGTCAGGAATGGGCGCTCGGGTATCTGCGTGGCATCGGGCTGAATGAAGCGTCCTGGGATGAACTGCTTGACGATGCGGAATGGCAAGACGACCTGGAAGCGGTCGATCTGCTCGCGCGCGGTCCGGACGACGAGGAAACCGGAGACCAGGTCGCCACTCAGGAGCAACGCGACGCCTTGATTGACACGATGGTGGAGTTTGCCCTCGATGCGCACGATCACTGGCTCGAGCAACGCTTGACCCCGACGACACAACGCCGCGATGCTCCCAAGGTCGGCCGCAATGACGTCTGCCCTTGCGGTAGCGGAAAAAAATACAAACAGTGTTGCGGCGCCAACTGATACGAGTGGACAATGACGCAAAATAGCGGGCGCGGGCTGACCCCGCTGCTGGCCGGTCTGGCCATGTTCGGCCCGTTCTCGATCGACACGATGTTTCCGGCGTTTGCAGTGATCGCCGCCGAATTCGGTGCGAGCGACTGGGCAATGCAGCAGACCCTGTCGATATACCTGATCGCCTATGCGTTCATGTCGCTGTTTCACGGGCCGCTTTCGGACGCCCGCGGCAGGCGCGTGGTAGTCCTGGTCGGGGTTGGGCTTTTCAGTCTGGCCTCGATCGGCTGCGCACTGGCAGGATCGATCGAAATGCTGTTGATCTTCCGTGCGCTCCAGGGGATTTGCGCCGGAGCGGGTCTGATCGTCGGCCGCGCGATCATTCGCGACCTTTTCGAGGGCGCAGCCGCGCAACGGCTCATGTCCAACATCTCGATGATGTTTACCATGGCCCCCGCCATTGCGCCGATCATCGGCGGTTGGGTATTGGGCCTGGGCCACTGGCGCTGGATCTTCTGGTTCCTTGCGCTATGGTCCGGTCTGTTGCTGGTCGCTTCGTTCGCCTTGCTGCCAGAGACCCACCCTCCCGAGCGCCGACTTCCCCTTTCACTGAGCAGCCTCGCGCAGGGATATTTGCGCATGATGCGCGACGCGCATTTCTGGCCGCTGGCGATTGGCGGCACCGCCAACTTCAGTGCGCTATTTGTATACATTGCATCTGCGCCGGCATTTGTCGTTAATCTGCTCGGGCTTGGTCCGCAACAATTCGCCTGGCTATTTGTTCCCGCTGTGAGCGGCATGTTCTTCGGCGCGTTGCTGTCGAGTCGTCTGGCCGGCAGGGCCAGCGCCGCACACACGGTGGGTGCCGGCTACGCAATCATGCTGGCCGCGACTGCCTTCAATGTTGCGCTGGCATTCATGCTGCCGCACGCGATGATTCCCTGGTCGCTGATCCCGATTGGTGTGCATGCGATCGGCATTTCGCTGAGCTTTCCGACCATGACCTTGTTGCTGCTGGACCGATTTCCTACGCAGCGCGGTGGCGTCTCGTCGATGCAGGCCTTCGTGAGCCTGGTCTTCAACGCGATTCTCGCCGGCGCAATTGTGATCCATCTGTCCGACAGTCCGCGCAAGCTTGCATTGGCATCCGCGTTGCTGACCGTGGCAGGTTTCGTTGCCTGGCGTGTCTACCGGAAGCGCGCAAAATCGGCACTGGCTGCGCATTGCGCGGCGGGGCCCGGAGAACTGCGCGAAGAAGCCGAACCACTCTAAGCTTTCCCGCGCAAATCCGGATCAGACGACTGCCGGGGCCGCGCCGCCCAGCAGGACTTTCAGCACCGCGACAACTTCTTCCTTGCTGCCCATCACGCTGAACTGGTTTTCACGCGGTATGTCGGTGCCAATGTAGACAGCGAAACCCTGTCCGAGATCATTGCCATCTTCATCAATGCGTGGAAAAGTTTCCACTTTGCCAATGTACATGATGCGGTTGGCATCAACGAAGCGCCCATCGGGCAGCTTGGTCCAGCGTTGCATGGGGTTCTCCTGAACTCGATCGATTGAAAGGCGCGACGCGCTGCGCGCGTCGTCCTTCATCCTACCCGAGTCGGTCCCTGCTGGGCACCTTCCCGCCGGGACTAGCGGTGCGGCGTGTTGCCCGGTGCCGCCGGTGCGTCGCTGCCAACCTTCCGATACAGGTGTACGAAACGGTCGGTCTTGCCGCGAATCTTCGGATCGAACACCAGCAGGCTGCGATCGTCGCCGCTGCTGCGCAAGCCATCCCAGGATTTTTCGAAACGAAAACCGTGCGCAGCGATGTCTCGCCGGGCAAATTCTTCGTCGATGCGATGCAGACTTTTGGTTACGGTAATTCCGCTTCCGGCCACGGCGGCATGATCGACGATCAGCAAGCTACCACCCGGTTTGAGCGCAATGCGGATCTGATCGAGGAAATGCCCGGCATCGATGGCCGGCCAGCCATCGGTCGGATCCGCATAGAACAGGTCGTGGTAAGACATTACGATCATCGCGACATCGACGCTGCCAGACTTGAGTCCCAGGTCCGCGGGGTCGACCGTGGTATGCAGCACATTCGGCAGTCGCCCGTCGGCGAGGCGAGGACCGAGTGTATCTTTCGCAAATGCGTCATAGGGAGGATTGTTGATGAGCAACACTTTGCCGTCCTTGCCGACCACGTGTGCGACCAACTCGCTGTAGTAGCCGCCACCGCCAAAGATGTCTGCGACCGTCATGCCGGGCTTGATGCCAGCGATCGCCAGGACATCCGCGGGGTGATCGCGCAGATCGCGCTCGCGGTCCTTGGCGGTGCGCGATGGATCGCTGACCGCAGCGCGATAGTCGACCTTGTCAGCGGCACTGGCGAATCCAGCGCAAAGCAACAACGCAATTACAAACAGTTGACGCATGAGGATCTCCGATATCAAGGATGCGAGTCTGCGCCACCCGGATTGAGCTGCACCCTGCCGGTAGTCACCGCACCGTCCAGTGCGGCAGGCCTGCAACGTGAAACCCGGTTCCTGCGCGCCGTTGCAAAAGCGCGGGCGCACCGGATACGGTTAGGGCAAAGGTTTCAATTCCCGGATCGAACGCGGAGATCGCATGCCGTCAGAACTCAAGTCGATATCACCCGACGGTCGCTACCTGATCCACATCGACGCCTGGGAGGCGCGCAACTCGCTGTGGGTCGAGAGTCCCCGTCTGAGCGAGGCCAAATCGGGCGCCATCCTGCTGCGATTCCACAGCACGATGTGGTCCCTGGATCGCGCCCGCTGGCTCTCCGAGCACGAAGTGGAGCTGACCTTGCGAAAATATCCGGGCAACCATGCGCCTGCAGATCTTGTCGCGGTGGTTGACTGCGTGCACGGTTCCGCGAGCGTGGCGGAAAGTGCGGCCGTCGCGCTGGATCAACTGGAGGCGTTGCTGGAACGGCAGTTGACCTGGAAATAGGCGAGGGTGCATGGAGTTTCGCGCTTTTGCTGTGTCAACGTCGCGCACCTACTTGCTAACAAGTTTTCTATTCCCAATAGAAAATAGTTGCGGATGCCCAATGCTTTCGAAGAGGGTCGACGACTTCGCTACCATTGCGCCAACATGGCATCGGGGTCGAATCCAACGTGCTGCTCGCGCAGCGCCACTCATCCGCTGCGCCACGATATGCTTGAAGTGACTTCCGGACCCTGATTTCATGACCGAACTCCTCGATAACATTTTCTGGCATTCGCTGGTTGGCGAGCAGGCGCGATTTGCGTCGGGCGACGGTGCTGCTCGTCGCTATGCACCCGGCTTCTCGCCGATCGTCGGCTTTGCAGAACCGCAGCGTCCAGATTTCGATGCATTGGTTCCGTATTGCTTGGCAGGCGAACACTTTTACGTCGACGGTTGGTCCGGTAAGGTTCCCGCCGATTGGGTGGTCGACGTCGAATCCACAATGGTCAAGATGGTCTGGAAGGGCGACCTGCCACTCAACGACGAGGCGCCTGATGCCATACCGATCGAGCCGCAGCATTTGTCACAAGTGCTTGAGCTGGCAGCCTTGACCCGGCCGGGTCCGTTTGGCCCGCGCACCATCGAATTGGGCGAGTACTTCGGCTATTTCGATCGTGATCGACTCATGGCGATGACCGGGGAGCGCACCCATTCGGGTGCGCTGCGTGAGGTCAGCGGCGTCTGCACGCATCCGGACTTCCAGGGACGCGGGCTCGCGAAGCAACTGATGCTCAAAGTGATCCGTCGGCAAATGCTGCGCGGTCAAACACCGTTTCTGCACGTCATGAGCGACAACCACAGCGCACACGGACTGTATCAACGGATGGGATTTGTGGACTATCGGGTATCGGTCGTGCGCGTGGTTTCGCTGCGCTGAACACCGTCGCCGGGCGCACTTCTTCGAGCCGCCAACTGTTTCGAGACAAGCCGGCGTTTTATCTGGCGCCTAGCGAAATTTCGGCAACCGTTGCCTTGTGGTTGCAATCGCGGCCCACGGATCGGTACGGCGCCGTCGAACCTTTTCGCCGGCATTCACCAGAGTGAATGCATCGCCACTGCGTACTTTTGAGAGTTCAGTCCACGCCAGCGGCATCGCCACGCCGGCAGTCGGCCGCGCGCGCAGCGAATAGCAGGCAACGCTGGTCGCGCCGCGGCCATTGCGCAGCCAGTCGACGAAGATTCGTCCACGACGGTTTTTCTCGCCTGCCACGCTGACGTACGCGTCGGGGCGCAATTGTGCCATCGCTTGCGCAACACCCTGTGCAAACGCCTTGACCTCGTCCCACGGTGCCGGTGGGTTCAACGGAACCACTACGTGCAAGCCTTTGCCACCTGAGGTGCGCAAATAGGATTCAAGGCCGATCGATTTCAATTGCTTGCGCACATCCCGGGCCGCAGCAGCCACGCGCGCGAAAGGTACGGACTTGCCGGGATCCAGATCGAAGACCACACGATCGGCGTGTTCGCTGTCCGCGGCGGTCGCGCCCCAGGGATGAAATTCCAGCACGTTCATTTGTACCAGTTGCATGAGGCCGGTTTCGTCCTCGATGCACAGGTATTTGTCCTGACCCTGCTTTTCCCGGACCGTGACGCCGAGCACGCGGTCACCCCATCCCTTGCCAGCGTGCTTTTGAAAAAAGCAGGTATCGGCGGATCCGTCCGGGCAGCGCACGACTGACAAGGGGCGATCGGCTATTTCGCGCAGCAACCATGGTGCAATCAATCGGTAGTAGGCCGCGACTTCCCCTTTGGTAATATTTGCTTCGGGAAAAACCATCCGTTCGGGATGAGTGATGGCTACTTTGTCGGCGTTTCCGGACAACGACTCAACGGATTTTCGCGTCGATCCTGTTGTTGCAGCGAGGGGTTTTTGTTTCGGCGTTGGCAGCCTTGCACGTATTCCTCGGGTCACTGCGCCAGCGCCGGCCTGTACGGTGTCTCCGCCTTGTTTCATCGGACCTGCTCCTGCTGACGCCAGGATCTGTGCAACGCTCTTGTCCGCACGCAGTGCCTTGAACGCCGGTTGTCGCAGCAATCCGTGGCCACCGATGCCTTGGTAGAAGGCTTCGACGACCAGTTTCGGCTTGACCCAGATCGCGAGCGGACGATCTCTCCGCGCCATCAAGGTCAGGTCGGCGCTGGGTTTGGAAACGACCCAGGATACGAGACGCTTGCGCAGTGCATTTAGCTGCTCATTGTCCAATCCAGTGCCGACGCGTCCGACGTACACGAGTTCGCCATTGCGCGGCTGTGCCAGCAGCAATGCGCCAATCCCATCCCGTTGTCCTTTCGGTTCGGTATAACCCACAACAACGAATTCATCGGACGGTCGCTGTTTGATCTTGGCCCAGGCACCGCTGCGTGTACTTCGATACGGACTGTCTGCCTGCTTGCTGACGATACCCTCGAGGCCGGCGGAGATCGCCTGCGCGAATGCAGCCGCACCGTCCCCGATGTGGTGCTCGGAAAAGCGCAACGACGCCCGCGGATGTGCGACCAGCAAAGCATGCAGAATGGCTTTGCGTTGCAGCAACGGAAGATCGCGAAGCGACTTGCCATTGAGGTGAGTGATGTCAAACAACATGTATAACAACTCGTCCGGGCCGGAACCGGACAGTCGTGCCTGCAGCGCATTGAAATCGTCGCGACCATCGCGCAGCACGATCATCTCGCCGTCCAGTTGTGCACTTGTGAGATCCAGCGATCTTATCGCGCTGGCGAGTTCCGGCACTTTGGCGGTCCATTCGATGGCGTTGCGGGACCACAAGCGGACCTGTTTGCGGACGACCGTGGCGACGAGACGATAGCCGTCCCATTTCACTTCGTGCAGCCATTCGGTCCCGGTGGGCGGCGCGTCCAGCGAGCGACACAGTTCCGGTGCGAACGGCGCGTCCTTGATCTTTTCGGACGGCGCGGCAGCAAGCCATCGCGCGACGGCCGCATCTGCCGCTGCAATCGCCTTGTTGGTCGCGATGGGTTTTGGTTTTGGCTCGGACGGTGATGTCCAGATCTTACGGCGTAGCGCGGCAGAAATGGGCCGGTCGGTTCGCGGATCGACGAACGCGTTCGCGTCGCGCGCGTCGGCAAAGGCGTCCCGGTGCTTGATCAGCAGCCACTGGTTTTTCGCCCCTTGTTTCCGGGTGCGCACCAATACCCAGGAGCCGCGCAGCACGTCCCCGTGCAATGTGAACTTCAGTTCTCCAGCAGCCAGGCTAGCGCGTGCGTCGCCCTCCGGTTGCCAGATCCCCTGGTCGAATACGTCGACGTGGCCCGCTCCATAATTGCCTTTTGGGATATCGCCTTCGAATCGCGCATACGAGAGCGGATGATCCTCGACTTCCATTGCGAGGCGCTTGACGGTGGGATCCAGGCTCGGGCCCTTCGGTACCGCCCAGCTCTTGAGGACTCCATCAACTTCAAGCCGAAAGTCGAAATGCCGGTGTGATGCGTGATGAAGTTGCACGACAAAAATGCGGTTGCCGCGCTCGCCACCGGCTGCGGGTTCGGGTGTCGCGCGGAAGTTCCGCTTGCGCTGATATTCGGTGAGACTCATGCCCAGACCACCTCGCTCCGCAGACGAGCGATGTCATTGTGTACGCCGCCGATCGGGCTGATCGAAGTGACCTCGCGGTTGCATTGCGCCCGTGGATCAACAAGTATTGCCATCTCGAAGGCCTCATCCTGAGTCGACCTGAACGATACCTAGCATTTGCCGGCTGAACTGCGCGCAACGTGAAGCCGTCCGATGCGCCGAGTTCGATTCGGCGCCGTCAATTTTCGTCCGTGATTCCGCCATAAAAAAGCCCCTGGGATCCAGGGGCTTGGTTGGTGGGCGTGGCCAACCGTTCTGAGGAAAAAATCGTGAGCAATAGCGGAGCAGTTGTCAGCTGAGTGCGGGTCCTACGGCGATGTCATCTGTCTCAACTGTCGTCGCGCCAGCGTCGCAGCCACACCGCACCAGCGATCATGCCGACTCCCGCCAGTACACCGATCCACAGGTTCGGTCCGCTGAGTACCTGGCCGATCCGATCCATGCCGAGCAGTCCCATCACGTCGGCCGGGCCGTTGAAATTCCGCGGGCCGTTGAACACGGACAGGTCGACCCAACTGCCGGGCATCACGCTGGTCAGCAAGCGCGCCACAACGTATTTCCAGAATGCCGAATCCGGGATATGGAAACTCTGCAGGACATCTGCCGTTGAGACGATGAAACCAGCGGCGACCGGTACCAGTACCGCCCAGAGAAAGACGGCGCGCTTGGCGAATGCGGAGCAGAGCATCAGCCAGCCGATCGTCGGCAATGCCCACAGGGCGTTGACCGGCAACAGGATCAGAAACTTGGCAGCGACGCTGAGTGGAGAAGCCGTCAACCAGATCGTGGTGATCGGGTTGATGCCGTGAAACATCACGAAAACACTCATGACCAGCAAGACTGCGAGCATCAACAGCAGCGCCACCGCGACCGATATCACCGGAACCACGATCGTGGCCATCACCACTTTGGACAACACGGTGTGCAGGTCCGATACCGGCAGGGACTTCCAAAACAGGATGCTGCGATCACGGCGTTCGTCGTATAGCGAACCCAGCAGGTAAAAGAACAGGACAAAGAACAACACGATTGCAATAGGAGCTGCCATCGAATACAGGAAAACGTCTATTCCCATGCCGACGCTGGACAATTGGTCCGGCGTCATGTTGGCAGTGATCGTGTTGAGGTTGAACCTGCTCGTTCCAAAATGGATCCGGCCGACGGCAAGCTCCGCGGCAACGAAACCGATGACTGTCATCAGAGTCAGTACGCAGGCCGTGATGATCGGAGCCCACTGAAAGCCACCGCGGTGTTCCCAGTATTCGCGCTTCAGCAGCCACTTGAACGTGTTCATGCGTAGGTTCCTTTCATCGTGGCGACGAACAAGTCGGCGATGCTGGGTTTGTGCAATTCGCCAAAAGTGGTCAACTGTGCCTTGTCCGCGTTGTCGAACAGGAAGATCGACTTGCCGAAGATCTGACGTTCGCCAAGCGGACTGAGCGCGCGCGCCGCCGCAGCCTTGTCGGGATTGACCATGACTTCGGTGAAGCGATCAGCGACTGCGTCCATCGTCGCGTCAAGCACAATCTTGCCGTCGCGGATGAACATCAGGTCGGTAAGGATGTGTTCGATCTCTTCCACCTGATGGGTGGTGATGATGATGGTCTTCTGTTCGTCGAAGTAATCGTTGAGCAGGTGCTGGTAGAATTCCTTTCTGTACAAAATGTCCAGGCCCAGAGTCGGCTCATCAAGCACCAACAGCTTGGCGTCGATCGCCATCACCAGGGCGAGGTGCATTTGCACGATCATGCCCTTCGACATTTCGCGGACGCGCATACCCGGCTTGAGCTTTGTTCGGGCGAGCAGGGCCAGGCATTTTTCCCGCGAAAAGCGCGGATGCACACCCTCAACAAAATCGATGGCCTCATTGACCCGCAGCCAGCGCGGCAAAACGGCGACGTCGGCGATGAAGCAGACGTCCTGCATCAACTGATGGCGCTGCTTGCGCGGGTCCAGTCCGAGTACGCTGAGTTCGCCGCTGAAATCGGTAAGCCCGAGAATGGCTTTGAGCGCGGTGGTCTTGCCTGCGCCATTCGGTCCGATCAAGCCGACGATGCGGCCCGCTTCGATCGTGAAGCTGGCACCTTCCAGGGCGACCGTGGAGCCGAACTTCTTGGTCAGGTTGCGCGCACTGACGACGGCGGTCATGCGGTTTCTCCTTCCTGCTTGCGGCTGTCCTGGACAAGGCGTTCCACATCCAGGCCGAGTCGTTTGAGGCGTGTATACAATGCCGGCCACTCTTCGCGCAGAAAGCGTTCCCGCTCGTTCTTCAGCAGATTGTTGCGTGCGCCTTCATTGACGTACATACCCAAACCTCTCCGTTTCTCGACCAGCTGTTCGTCCACCAGTTCCTGATAGGCCTTCGACACGGTAATCGGATTCAGTTGGAAATCCGCCGCGACCTGGCGCACCGAAGGCAGTGCATCGCCCTCGTTCAGAACACTGTCCAGAATCATCGCCACGACGCGGTCGCGCAGTTGGCGATAGATCGGAGCGTTGTCGTTCCAGGTGATGGTCATGAGTTATTCCC
>JBDTLV010000030.1:0-46084 GCA_039934615.1 Tahibacter sp. | reverse complement strand
CAACGTGACCAATCGTGCCGACATTCACGTGCGGCTTGGTACGCTCGAATTTACCCTTGGCCATGCCTGCAAAACCCCGAGATCAATGGAGGTGGACGAGTTCTAAACGAAACGACAACTCGTGGATGGTGCTCACAAAAGGAATCGAACCTTCGACCTCTTCCTTACCAAGGAAGTGCTCTACCGACTGAGCTATGTGAGCGTAATTATTTAATTGCGACAGTGTATCAATGGAGCGGGAGACGGGAATCGAACCCGCACAATCAGCTTGGAAGGCTGAAGTTCTACCATTGAACTACTCCCGCCCATGCTGGAAACATATACCGATGTACTGGTGGAGGGAGGTGGATTCGAACCACCGAAGGCATAAGCCAGCAGATTTACAGTCTGCCCCCGTTGGCCGCTTGGGTATCCCTCCAGCACGGAGCCCGGCATTTTCGTGACCCAGCAGTCGTTTGTCAATCACTCGCTGCTCAAAGTTGAACAGGACGATCGATGCGACGGCATCCGGGCCGCAATCGAGGCTCGAATGCAGTCCGCCGCACGATCGATTTCTCCGCCGTCATAGCCCTGACCCGCCACAAGACTGCAAGAAATTGTGACGCAATCCTCATTTTGGCACAGCACGTGCGTAGAGATCACGGACGGCGGGAATTCGCCGTTTCGCTTCCGAACCTGCCCAATACCCACTCAGGGGAGATTTACCTGTGAAACTGCCACAACGAATTCGCCGCACCGGTCTCGCCGCGTCGCTCCTGGCTTTGATCGCCGCCGCAACCGCACCAACCAACGCACTCGCGCAAGCCAATGTCGACGTGAACATCACGATCGGCAACGGCATCACATTGCTTTACTACTATTCGGTGCTGGACATCACCATCGACACCACGTCGCTGGCGACACTCCTCACTTCCGGCTGCGCCCTGAATTCTATTCCGGGTCCGCCAATTGTCAGCTCGTATAATTGTAATCGTGGCAATGGCGGCACACCGGCGATGTCGGCAACCGGTAGCGCAGTCACAGCCACGTTCGCGGCTCCCGCACCGGCCGCTGGCGGTGTGGATCTGACGGCGGTCCCGCTGATTCTTGCCAATGTCTGGTCTGTGCGCGCAGTCGGCGGAAACAGTACCTCGACCGCAGTCCAGGTCGCTCGCGGCGCGGACAATACGCTGGTCAACGGCGCCGCTTCGATCGCGATCAACAACAGCTACGGCATCGCCGTTGGTCCGACCGCTACGCTTACGGGCGCCAGCCCGCAGGTGACTACGCCGGCGTTCGCCGATCCGGGTTTGGCAACCCCCGTCAATGGCAGTGTCGCGTTGTCGCTCAACCTGTCTGGCGCAACCCTGTCCGGCGCCTACTCGTCGACATCGGGCAACGTGAACTACGTTCTGTCGGTTACCGGAACCTGATATGCACGGCGCCATTGCCATCGCATACATTGGCCTTGGCTTGGTCGCCGCAGTTTTCGTTCCTCCGTCGACGGCCACTGAATTGGCCACTCGAGCGCCACCGGGCGTGCCCCCATTGGGCATGCCCGGCGGTCGCCCGGGGCTGCTTGAGCTCACGTCAACAAATATACAGCTGGAAACCGTCAGACCCGATGAACTCGCTCGGGACGGAACCACTGTCGCGAGCACGGCCCGCGCGCAAAGCCAGTTCAGCGGCGGAGCCCTCGTCGTGAATTTGTCCGCCCCGCCCGCCCCCGCCATGCCAACGCTGACGCGATCCCTCGGAACGCTCTGGCGATGGACGCCACCGGACGGCGACTTTTCACGGCGCCCTTCCATTCGCGCGCGTCTGATAAGCCTCAACGGCACCGTTGATCAACTGTCGAATTCCACCAACCATGATCAGGCAATTCGTGCCACTTTAGACCTGCATGTGCCAGCTTTGACAAGCTACGCCGATTCCACGACCTGGAGCGGAGATGCAGAGATTCGCATCGCCGGCGGCGACATCAGCGCACCTGGCACGTACCAGGGTCGAATCGAAATCAGCTTCGAGGCATTCTGAACATGTTTCGTTTTATTGTTTTCATCCTCTGCCTGCTGACCGTCCCTTCGCTGCAGGCGCAGGTGGGCCTCAGCCCTCAGATTCTTGATATCACGTTGGAACATGCGAGCGCCTCCTGGGCATTCCGCATGTTCAACTACACGAAAGAAGACAAGGCCGTGAAAGTGTCCGCCGTCAATTGGGACATGGACGCCAATGGCAATGTCTCGACGCGAGCCACCACCGAGCAGTCGCTGGATGGCTGGCTGGTCATCAATCCAACCTCGTACGTGGTGAAAGCCGGGCAAAGTCAGGTCATACGCATCGCAGCCCGTCCGGCGGTGACCCTCACACCAGGCGAGCATCGCGCGATGGTGTACTTCGACGAGCAACCAATGCCGTCGGCAAACCCGGAAAAGGCGACGTTGCGCACGACCTTTCGGTTTGGCGCAGCGGTGTATGGCCACGTGGGCACCATCGACCGCCACGGCGTCCTGCTAAGCGTCGAAACGGAGGCAGACAAAGCCAAACTGCGGTTTTCCAACGCGGGCAATGCGACCACCCGGATGAGTGGAACTTTTGCAATCTGGCCGAAGGCACAATATCCGGGAGCCGACAAGACCAGCCTGATCGACAAAGCCGGCACCGCGGACGCGCAATTGCCCACAGGCGTCGTCGCCTCCGGACGGCTGCCAACCGACGCCGTTCTACCCGGAGTCGAACGTGAGGTACCGCTGACGTATTCAGCCAATCCGCTGCCAGCTGGCGACTACATGCTGGACCTGCAGGGAAGTTTCGGGGACACCCCCATCGACGCGGGTTACGCATTCCACGTAGATCCGCCCAAGTCCCACTAGTCGCGGGCCGCGAACGCCGTGCCGCGAAATGTCACATTGTTCGCCTGCCTGACCATGATGGCAGGCAGCGTGGCTTACGCAAGCCCCTCACCGGAACCTGCTCCGGAATCTCAGGGACCCGAACTGAAGCTGGGCAAGCCTGGCGACGGAGAAGCGGTTTCGGTCCAGTTGGTTGGCTTGCTCGTCAACGGAGTCGATCACCATCGTGAGCTTGCCGTCTTGAGCGGCGGTTCGGGTGACATCCGCGTAGCCGTCGGCATGTTTTGCGATGCACTGGGGCTGCCCACGCAGCGGAACGCAGAGGGTTGGACCGTCACGACGCCCATCGGCGTCGGGCGGCTCGGCAGTGCGATTCTCACGCGGCGCGAGCAAATCGATTACGTCGCGATCGAAACCATCGAATCCGCCCTCGGCGTCTCGGTGACCTTCGATAGCGCCGAATTGGCGCTGAAGGCCTCCGTGTCATGGCTCGCGGCCAGTCAGCCGACTGTGCAGGAGTCGCATAGCGCGGATGCCCACATCGACATACATGCCCCTCGCGCGAGCCTGTCGGAATTGCGCACCGATATTCAGGCGCGCAATACGCAACAAGGCACCGATATCATCACCATGACTGATGTCGGTGGCATGCTCGGACCCGGCAGCTGGCGACTGCGCTATCACGATGACTTCGAGGGGCGTCGCAGCGTCGACGAATGGGGTTGGCTGATCGACCGCGGGCGTGACCGGTGGTACTTGGGAGAACAGCAAGTCACGCTGGACTCCCTGTTACCCAGTCTGGCACTGACCGGCGCGCAATGGGCGCACACAAATCGGCCAGACGCGATCTTCGGCAATGACATTGTCGGCAACCAACTGATCGCCTCCCGCCTGAGTGCGCGCCGGGTCATCCAAGGCGAAGGCCCTCCCGGGGGGATTGCCGAGTTGCGCATCAACGGCCAGGTTATCGCGCGAACCGTGGTGATGCTGGACGGCCATTTTCGATTTCCGGAACAGAACGCACTCACCGCGGGAAGCGTGCTGGAAGTCGCGCTATATCGTCCGGCAAGCAACGACGTGCCGGTCAGGGTGTATCAGGTGACCAACCAAGCCAGCGACGAGTTGATGCCCGAGGGCAGCTATGTCGTACACGCGGGCTTCGGCCAACAGGACAATCCGCTGGATCCGAACGCGGTCGCGGAAGGTGGCGCCGGCTTCGCAACGACGCGCGTCGGCGTGCTGCCCCGACTGACACTCGACGGATCCGCCTTGCGCGCCTATGGGCAGACATTCACAGCGGCCGGGGCAACCGCGGATCTCGGTCGAGTCGGTACATGGACCACGCGATTGGCACAAAGCAACAATGCGATGGCGGTGGGGCTACTCGGCGAGGGGCATGCGGATCATGCATTCTGGAGCGCCAGCCTGCGCCGCTTCGAGGCAGGTTATCTCGACGACGAAACTCCGATGCGTCATGACTACCTGATGGAAGCTGGCTGGCAGCGCCCGCGACTGCGCCTGAGCCTGATCGGACGCGACATTGTCGACCCCGCCCTCGGCACGAAGCGTTATCTGAAACCGTCTCTCGCTGCGCAACCGCTGCAGTCCGTTTCGATTTCGGCATTCCCTGATTACAACGGAAAATATGTCTACGCTGCCAATTGGCAGGCCAGCGAGCGTACGCGATTCAGTCTGGCCAGCTATGACCAGCGCCGTCAGCTCGACTGGCAGCAGACGGTGACGCCGAACTACACACTGACCACAGCCATCGTTGACGATCACTCGCTCGGCAGTCGTCAATCGAGTGTGCTCTATCGTCGACCGGATACGCGCGATGGAATCGCCTGGGGCGTAGGCGTGCTGCATGGCAACAGTCGCTTCGGCTATCTGGTCGACGCCGGCATGGAATTGCGCCCTGGTTTGATGGCGCGACTGCAAGTACAGAATGACCCGTTGTATACCACATCCAGCGGAAGCAGCAGGTTGATCAACCTTGCGATCAGCGCGGATTTCGCGGTTGCAGCCGGAGGATTGAGTCGCGGCAGCTTCAATCCGGAGCACCGCCGGATCGGCGCGATCATTGCGCACATTGATCCCAGCACGATTCCGGACTCGATCAAGGTCAGTACCCTCGCTGGCGTCGGAATCCTCGTGGATGGTCAAGTTCGCACCGTTCTTGACGAATTCGGCAGCGCGCGCATCGATGGGGTCCCTCCGGGCGTCCATCAAGTTTCTCTGGATCTTGAAAATCTGCCTCTGGAGCTCACTCCGCTCGAGGGTCCGCGCAACGTCGAGGTCCGGGCCGGCAGCGCGACCGGCGTCGCATTCCACCTGAGTCACACAACAGGTTGTGCCGGTCGAGTCGCAATTGAGGCGGCAGGATGGACGATTCGAGCCGTCGACGGCCAAGCAAAGGTGCTCGCAACCGGGACTGTGAACTCGATTGGCTACTACCGCCTCGATGGCCTGATGCCTGCAAGCTATCAACTTGAACTCGTCGACTTGCAGGGTCGAGTGCGCGCCACGCGCGAAGTGATCCTGCTGGACAGTTTCCAAATGGACGTCGACCTGAGCATTTCAATTTCCCAACCGGAGACCACGCCATGAAAACACGCATGCTCATGACCGGCATGTTGGCGGGCCTTTCGCTGGTCGGGATCAGTCCGGCCATCGCACAGGTTCCCGCAAACGGCAATTTCGAAACTGGCACCATCGCCAGTTGGACGGCCGGTGGCGATGCGCGCACCGGCGCCATTCGCGCGACCAATATCACGCCGACCACCTCGATCACGATACCCGAAGGTATCTGGGCGGCCGCCATCTCGACCGGGCCGGGGCAACTGGCGCAGGGCCCCATCGACTTCGACGGTCTGGGCGGCGCGAACGACTATGACCAGAGCTGGTTGCAATCGACGTTCACGATGCCAGCCGGCGCAACCAGCGTCGCTTTTGACTGGGGCTTCGCGTCCAGCGAACAGAATGAACCGGATCAGTATGACGACCTGATGGACGTTACCGTCAATGGCACGCGCATCATGACCCGGTCGAGTTGCAAGTTGAATGGTTCCAGTTATTCACCTTTTCCCAACGCCAATTGCCAGAACGCAACGGTCGTCGATCACACCGTCAATAACACGGCGATAGCCGCGTTGCGCACGATCAACCTGCGCTTCGGTTCGCCGGCTTTCCAGCGCATTTGCCTGCCATTACCAAATGGAATAGCCACCGGAAGCAGCGTCAATCTTCGTTTTACCGTCTCGGATCAGAATGATCGGCAGGTCGATTCGACACTGTTCATCGACAACGTGCAGGTCAAGACATCTTGCAACGAAGTTGGCAGCATTGTTCAACTGACCAATACCGGTGGCGGCTTTGTTGAAGTCAAAGGGGGAGGATTCGCAGCACGCGTTGCAGGTGCGCGCAACCTGGCGAGCGACGCGACCGGCAAGATTGTCTCTTTTGTCACCAATGGGAATATTAGTGCGAACCCGAGCCTGCTCGATCAAATCTATACTTGGGACGGCACCGCTTTTACTCGCGCGACCGGACTGACGGTACAGAGCGGCGGAACGATCCAGGCGCTCGCGATGGCGTCTCAGAACAACGGCAGATATCTGGCTATTGCGGCGAAACTCGTCGATACCGATAACACCGAAGTGTATCGATACGATCGCACCACCAATACGCTGACGGCCATTACTTCAACGGCTGGCTGCGATAACACGAGTCCAAGCATCAGCGGCGACGGCGGAGTGATCGCGTACGAATCGACATGCAATGCGCTGACCGGTTCGGGCACATCCAAGAAAATCGTCGTGTGGAACGGAACCGCCAACAGCGCCAGCCTGTTCGGAACAGCGGCCTGCACGATGGCGGAGCCGGCGCTTACGAAGAATGCGAACGGACGCTATCTCGCCTTCAAATCCACGTGTGTCCACAACGGTACGAATGCAGACGGCAATTCCGAGATCTATCGCTTCGACCGCGGTGCGACCGGCACCAACAGTGGCACCACCACAGGCAACTTTGTGCGCATCACCGATACCGCGAACACGGTCCAGAATACGTCGCCGGTTCTCGATGGAAGCGCAACCGGCCTGTATGTCTACTTCATCTCCAGCGGCAATCTCACCCCTACGGCCCCCATCTTCAATTCCGATCTGTCGCTGGAAATCTTCCGCTATCAGGTGGGTGCCGGGACGCCTCTTACGCAGCGAACCAACAGTTCGGACAGCTACTACATCGGCGTCGACGTGCAAATGGACGGCGCGATCGACTATGCGTACGAACGCGTGAGCCTGCTCAATGGACAGTTCTCGGTCGGTCGGCGTCAGATCAACGGGACCGCCGGCGCTGCGGATCCGGAAGACAATCTCGCAACGGGTAATTCCACCAATACCGTACGCATCGGTCGCGATAGCCTGGTGCCGGTGGTGAACTTCATTTCCGCAGAAAATTTCCTCGGCACGAATGCGGACGTGAATCCCGAAGTCTGGCAAGGGAGAGTGCAATGAACCCGGTGCAAAAATTCGTTGCGGCGTTGTTCGCACTCGGCACGCTCACAACCACACCCGGAATGGCCGACAATTCCCGAGATCGGCTGACTCAACTCGATGGCTATGGCTATTTCGCGTCTTCCGATGCCAGTGTCTGCGCCTACAACCCCGTCGACATCGAGACTGCTGGCACCAGTCTCAGTCCGACCGCATCAACGAACGGCGTGGCGGCGCTGGACGATGGCGCGGCGGCCGTTGCCTTGACGCAACCATTCCGCTTCTACGCCACTGCGTATTCTTCAGTCGTCGTATCTACCAATGGATATGTCGCTTTTGCGGCAACGCTAGCGGAAGAAAATGGCGGCGATTTCAGCAATGACCCCTATCTTCCCGCGGTCCCCGACAACAGTCCTTCCAGCAGTGCCCGCATATACGCCTATCACGACGAGCTATCCGGCGAGGCCGCCGGAGCCTCGTTGAAGCACGCGTATTTCGCTCAGTGTCCCCGTCCATCTGGAATTGTGCCGAACGAAGCCTGCAGCGTGCTGCGCTGGAAAGACTGGACTCGGCTTGGTGAAAATCAGCCAATCGATGTCGAATTGGTGCTGTATCACGCCAGCGACTCCATCTCGGTTCAGTACATCAGCATCGACGCGAGCGCTGGAGGTTCCGCTTGCACAGGCGTGCAATCCGCCAACGCGGCTGACGGCGGCGCGTGGAGCTGCAACGGGACGCGTGCGATCTCGGCAGGTAGTGCGATTTGTTTCTTCGACCCCGCCCACCTGCCAGCAACGGTGCAGGACCACGTATTCAGCGATGGATTCGAGGTCTCTACGCCCTGAGTCGCCGGCAACGCAGCCCGCCGTTGACCGGGCTCCGCAGAAAAATTGCCGCGGCAATCGGCGAGGTTTATCCGTCGGTTCGCAGAATGGGAACGAAGTTCTTCACTGCTTCTTCCTGCTGACGCGAAAGCTCCTGCATCTTTTGCGCGTACTCGGCCATGCGCCGATCGTCCTCGGTTTGAGGGAGCCAAGGCGGGACCGGAATCGGTTTACCATCCGGGGCATCCAGCGCGACGAATACGATAACGCAGTGGGTGGCCAGACGCTCGACCTGGGTCTTCAGATCTCGCGCGAGGACGTCGATGCCAAAATGCATGCTCGACGTCCCCGTATGGATCAGAGTGCATCGCACCGTGACCAAATCGCCGATCAGAATCGGCCGCACGAACTGGATGCCGCCGACCGCCACCGTCACGCAATACTGCCCGCTCCAACCCACGGCTCCGGCATAACCGGCTTGGTCGATCCATTTCATGACCATTCCGCCGTGAACCTTACCGCCAAAGTTCACATCGGTCGGCTGGGCGAGAAACCGGAAATTCGTTACGCGCTGGTGACCTGGCACATGACACTCCTCGGTAGTGAGAGCAAGCTAGCGGAAATCGTACTTTACTGTGACGGAGTTCATAATTCCGGGCTCCACAAGCGTCTAGATTTATACGACGCCGCATCGGCGTCCTGCAGGGGGACGGCAAATGACGCGATTAGTCTACTTCTTGTTCGGGCTGTTGACGTGCGCGCCCGCCGGCGCCGTTGAAGTCACGGTAAAAAATGACTCGCTGGTCAACAACGCTTCCGGCGCGATTGTTGGGGATTTCGCGGTCGGCGAGGCCGCCGCGGCGTGGCTGACCTCCCCCTGCAACGGCAACATCCGCGCAGTACAGGTTTTCTGGACATCACTGTCGGTCGGCACGCCGGTCAGCATCGAAGACTCGATCACGATTTTCCGCAATGGCACATTTCCCAACCCCGGAGCGATCGCCGAGGAGGTCGATGGGCCGGTGATGAACGACGGGGTGATGAACGAGTTCCGTTTTCTCGATGAGAACAACACGGTTCCGTTGAACGTGCCAGTCACTAACAACGAAATTTTTGTAGTTTCGTTCAAGTTTGGAAACCCGACTGACATCGCAGGCGGGACACCCAGCATCATTCGCGACACCGATGGAAATCAGACCGGGCGAAACGGCCTGCTGGCCAAGATTGGTGCGAATTTCATCTGGTTCAACTCAGCTTCGTTCAGCATCGCCGGTGACTGGGTCATCCGCGCCGTAGTCGACTGCCCCGCCGTCGTCACGAATGCGGACGTTGGCGTGACGATGAGCACGCAGCCGTCGCTCTATCTGCCCGGAGCAGCCCTGACCTATACGATAACCGCCAGCAACGTCGGACCCGCGGCAGCGACTAATACCAGCATTGTGGATATTTTCCCGGCCGGATACAGCGTGACAAGCTGGAGTTGCGTTGCCACCGGAGGCGCCAGCTGCACGTCCGGCGGCTCCGGCAACATCACGCAAAGCGTAAGCCTGCCCGCGAGCGGCCAGGTGGTCTATACGGTCAGCGGAAACGTCGGCGTCGGCACCACCGGCACACTGAGCAACTCAGCGACGGCAGTCGTCGGATCCCCGGCCACTGACCCCGTTGGCGTAAACAATACCGCCACGCTTTTGACCGGACCGGATCGCATTTTCATGGATGGCTTTCAGTAGGCGGAAAGTACGTCGGGCGCCGCGTATCCGGCGGCGCCCGTTCAGTCACACGTTGAACAGGAAGTGCAGTACGTCGCCTTCCTTCACAATGTAGTCCTTGCCTTCCTTGCGCAGACGTCCAGCGTCGCGCGCACCGGCTTCGCCCTTGTAGGCGATGAAATCGTCGTAGGCAATGGTTTCCGAACGGATGAAGCCACGTTCGAAGTCCGTGTGGATCACGCCGGCCGCCTGCGGTGCGGTCGCTCCGACCTTCACTTGCCAGGCGCGCACTTCCTTCACGCCGGCCGTGAAATACGTCTGCAGGCCCAACAAGTTGTAGCCGGCGCGAATCACCCGATTCAAGCCGGGTTCGTCGAGGCCCATATCCTTGAGGAATGCATCGCGATCGGTATCTTCGAGCTGACCGAGCTCTTCTTCGATGGCGGCGCAGACAGGCACCACCTGGGCGCCTTCAGTCTTCGCCCGCGCGATGACTTTGTCCAGGTGTGGATTGTTCTGAAAACCATCCTCCAGGACGTTGGCGATATACATCAACGGCTTCAAGGTCAGAAGAAACAAATCTCGCACCAACTCGCGTTCATCGGCGTCGAGGTTAGCGGCTCGCGCAGGTCGGCCTTCGTTCAATACGCTGGACAACTTCTGCAAGACAGGTCGCTTGGCCATTGCGTCCTTGTCGTTCGCTTTTGCGGCGCGTTCCGCGCGATTCAATGCCTTGTCGACGGAGTCCAGATCCGCCAGGGCCAGCTCCGTATCGATCGTGTCGATGTCGGAAATCGGGTCAATCTTGCCTGCGACGTGGACGATGTCGGAATTCTCGAAACACCGCACGACATGCGCAATGGCGTCCACTTCGCGGATATGCGCGAGGAACTTATTGCCCAGGCCTTCGCCTTTCGAGGCGCCGGCCACAAGGCCGGCGATGTCGACGAATTCCATTGACGTGGGGATTACTTTCTGCGGTTTCACGATCTCGGCCAACGCGGCCAAGCGAGGATCAGGCACCGGCACCACGCCAACGTTCGGATCGATGGTGCAGAACGGAAAATTTGCCGCAGCAATACCTGCCTTGGTCAGTGCGTTGAAGAGAGTGGACTTGCCGACGTTCGGAAGTCCCACAATGCCGCATTTGATACCCATGATTGGAATCCGGGAATGGAAAATTGAAAAATGGGGAACGAATTCGAAGAAGGTCAGGCCTTGCCCGATTCCCGATTCCCGCCTGCCGGTTCCCGGCTTGTATGCAACCGTTTCATTGCTTCATTGAAATCGCCCGACAGCGCCAAAGGCAGCACGTCGAACGCAGATCCAATCGACGCCAGAATGGCGTCCTCGTCTTTTGCACCCGCGCGACCGAGCACCCAGTCGGTAACCTTGTCCTTGTGACCGGGATGTCCAATGCCGACACGAAGTCGATGAAATTTTCCGTCGCCGAGATGGGCGATGATGTCGCGTAGCCCGTTCTGACCACCATGGCCGCCATCGAACTTCAGGCGTGCGACGCCAGGCGCCAAGTCCAGCTCGTCGTGCGCGACCAGCATTTCATCGGGATTGATCTTGTAGTAGCGCAGTGCCGAAGTGACGGCGAGGCCGCTCTTATTCATGAAAGTGGTTGGCTTAAGCAGGAGCACCGCCTGCCCTGCAATCGTTGCCCGAGCGGTTTGCGCGTGCAGCTTGTGCTCAAGGCCAAACCGGGCGCCGAGGTCCTGCGCAAGAGCATCAATAAACCAGAACCCGGCGTTGTGCCGGGTTCTGAGATATTCGGCCCCGGGATTGCCGAGGCCGACGATCAGGCGCAAGCCTGCCATGTTGACGGCACCCACTACGCTCGGTTGGTCTGGCTGACGTGTCACCGCAACTCGGCGACACGTTTAAGCCTGACCCGGCGCGTGCTGCCTTACTTCTTCTTCGGCGCGGGAGCGGCCGGTGCTGCGCCCTTGGCGGGTGCGGCGCCTTTCGCCGGTGCTGCTGCGCCTTTGGCGGGTGCTGCGCCCTTGGCGGGTGCTGCGCCCTTCGCCGGAGCGGCAACGGGAGCGGCAACGCCTTCTGCCGGAGCTGCTTCAACTTCTTCCCTGCCGACCTTGGCCAGGACGACCGCAACGTCGTGCTCCTTGCCCAGCTTCAGCTCAAGAATTTCCACGCCGGGCGGAAGTTTCAGATCGGACAAGTGCACGATGTCGCCGATTGCCAGGTCCGACAAATCGACTTCGATGAACTCCGGCAGATCCTTCGGCAGGCACGACACGGTCAGCTCATTGAGCTCGTGCATGATCAGCGAACCGGCAGTCTTGCCAGCCGGCGACTTTTCCTGATTGAGGAAGTGCAGCGGAACGCGCGCGCGCAGCGCCTCGTTTTCGTTCACGCGCTGGAAATCCAGATGCAGGAACTTTTGCTTGTACGGGTGGCGTTGCATATCACGCAGCAGCGCTTTCTGGCTCTTGCCGTCGATGTTCAGATCAAGCACCGCCGAGTAGAACCACTCGTTCTGCGACGCGTGAAAGACATCCTTGTGTTCGAACTGGATGCTTTGCGCGTCCTGATGATCACCGTAGATGACCGCCGGGATCTTGCCCGCGTGACGCAGGCGGCGGCTCGCACCTTTCCCCTCGTCCTTGCGTGCCGATGCCGGAATTTCGTGATGGATTGCCATGATTGTTGCCTTTTCCACTAGTTGATCCGCCTCGCGGCGGTGATGCGACTCTTCCGCGACCAGAAGAGCCTTGTTGGCTTCAGGGCGTTGGCCCCGGGCCGTTAATCGACATACAGCGAACTGACCGATTCACCGAACGCCACGCGCCGGATCGTTTCGGCGAGCAGTTCGGCGACGCTCAAGGCGCGAATCCGGTTGCATCCGAGCGCATCGGCACGCAACGGAATCGTGTCCGTGACGATCAGTTCATCGAGCTGCGAATTGTTGATGTTGGATATTGCAGGCCCCGAAAGCACCGGATGGGTGCAATACGCGACCACCTTTGTCGCGCCCTGCTTTTTCAGGGCATTGGCGGCGGCGCAAAGAGTTCCCGCAGTATCGACGATGTCGTCGATCAGCACGCAGGTCTTGTCGCGCACGTCACCGATGATATTCATCACCGTCGCCTCGTTTGCCCGCGGACGGCGCTTGTCGATGATCGCCAAGTCCGCATCGTCGAGCCGCTTGGCGATTGCGCGGGCGCGCACGACGCCGCCAACATCCGGACTCACGACAATCAGATTGTCGCTGGCCTGGTTGCGCCAGATATCGGCCAGCAATACCGGCGACGCGTACACATTGTCCACAGGTATATCGAAGAAGCCCTGAATCTGGTCGGCATGGATGTCCACCGTCAGCACGCGATCTGCACCGGCAACACCAATCATGTTCGCTGCGACTTTTGCCGTGATCGCAACGCGCGCCGAGCGCGGACGCCGATCCTGCCTCGCGTACCCGAAATACGGAATCACCGCCGTTACCGTGGCCGCTGAGGCGCGCTTCAGCGCGTCGATCAATACCAACAGTTCCATGAAGTTGTCCGCAGTCGGCGCGCACGTCGGCTGAACGACGAACACATCCTGGCGACGAACATTTTCCTCGATTTCGACCTGCACTTCACCGTCGGAAAACCGACCGACCTGCGCCTTGCCCAACGGAACGCCCAGCCGCTGCGACACGCTTTCAGAAAGGCGCCGATGCGCATTGCCAGTGAACAGCATCAAGCCTGTCGTATTCACACGAATCTCCGCCTGCTGCCATTCGACGGCGATTGCCGACGAAGTCAACGAACAATGGCTGGGGCGGCAGGACTCGAACCTGCGAATGCGGGAATCAAAATCCCGTGCCTTACCAGCTTGGCGACGCCCCAGCAGCAAAAACCTTCAGCGCATCCAGCAAAGGGGACTGGTTGACACCCCTTACTACATACGCTGCCATTCCTTGTGGACAACGATCGGCGAGCGCTTGCGCTTCTGCGCGAGTGGCGGTGTCGAGAAACACACTGCCGCCGCTGCCGGAAAGCCGCGCCCGCCCGAAACCATTGAGCCAGCTCAAGCACGCGTCAATTCTTGGATAGCGCGCTCGCACCACGGGCTCAAAGGCATTCGAGTTGACCTCACCCGAAAGGAAGCGCGGAATTGTCGTGGGAGGAGCGTCGCGTGTCAATTCCGGGACACTGAACAATGGGCCGGTCGGCACCGGCGTGTGGGTGTCGACGAGCACATACCAGCGCGCGGGCAGGTCAATTGGGGTGATTTTCTCGCCTACGCCCTCGGCCCAGGCTGAATATCCCTGCACAAACACCGGCACATCCGCACCAAGGCGCAACCCGATGGCAGCCAGTGCCGACCGCTCGAGGCCACAACGCCAGAGGACATTCAGCGCAACCAGGACGGTCGCAGCGTCGGAACTTCCGCCGCCCAGCCCGCCGCCAAGCGGGATGTTCTTGTCGAGACGAATATCCACGCCCGCACCGGGCGGCGCAAACGATTTGAGCGCCATGGCCGCGCGTACGCACAGATCCTGCTCCGGCGGGATCGAACCGAGAGGGGTCTCACGTAGTACCGCACCGTCAGCGCGCACCCGCAGATGCACCGTATCACCCCAGTCGAGTAGCTGAAATACGGTCTGCAGTTCGTGATAGCCATCCAGCCTGCGAGCGAGGATCTGCAAAAACAGATTCAACTTTGCGGGCGCGGGCCATGCGGTCCAGGCGGTCATTCTTCCTGCCAACGCTCGATATACAGCCGCACCCGTTGCTTGCCGCGACTCGCGAAGACTTTGCGCGGAAGGCGAGGTTCACCCTCAACAAAATAATCTCGATATTCGACGGTCCAGCCAGATTGAACCAGACCGGTCAGCACATGTTGAGCATCGAAGACCAGTTCAGCGGTCGATTCCGGAGAGCGCATCGCTCTCACCCAGTATTGCAATTGGGCAACCGGGATATGCCAGCCAACCTCGCGCTCCAGCAAAGTGGCAGCAGTACGATCCGTCAGACGCGTCGCGCCAACCCCATCCAGTGTCGCTTGTCGCTGATCCGCTGCCAGATGCCAGGTCTTGCCGGTCACGGGCGCCGTCACGCGCAGATCGCAGCTCTCGCCGACCTGCATCCACTCAACCTGTGCGTTGCCGCCGTCTTCGCCATTTGAAACGGCGATTCGTCCGACCAGGCTCCAGCGTGGGCGTGATTGCAAGACGTGCTCGCGATCTGTCTGGGCCGCCATGCCCGCCGGATCGCCATGTGTGCGCAGCGGCGCGCATGCGGCCAGGGAAAGCAGCAGGCCAGCCAACCCTGCACGAATCGAAAAACGCAACAAAGGCACACCTGAAAAAAGCCTCATACGCCCAATCGCTGCAGGGTCTTGAGCAGCGACTTGTTTTTCGCATCCTTCTTGCGCGCCTGTTCGAAGATCCGCCGGGCCTCGTCGTGATTGCCTCGCTGCCACAATACTTCGCCCAGATGCGCGGCGATTTCAGCGTCGTCCTGCTTTGCATAAGCGCGACGCAATGCCTGCTCGGCTTCGTCCAGATGCCCCAGGCGGAACTGGACCCATCCGAAGGAGTCGATCACCGCGGGTTCTTCGGGCTTGTTCTTCAGCGCAACCTCGATCAGGCCCAGCGCTTCGTCCAGCTTCTGATTGCTGTCAGCCAGGGTATAGCCCAAGGCGTTCATCGCATCGAAATCGCCCGGCTTCAACGCGAGCACGCGGCGCAGATCGCGCTCGGCTTCGCTGCTGCGCTCGATGTTTGCGGCCAGCAGCGCACGCGCATAGAGCAAGCGGATGTCGTCCGGCAAGGCAGCGAGACCACGCGTGTAGGCTTCGACGGCGGCATCGTGCCGATCATTGCGCAACAGCAATTCCCCTTCCAGCAGAAACACGTCGACCAACTGCCTGGGATCGTCACCACTGCGCGCTTGCAACTCATGCACCAGGCTCTGTGCTTGATCGTGTTTGGCTTGCCCATCAAGCAGCACGACAATGCGCATCTGCGCGTCGAACCAGTGCAGACTATCCACTTCAGCCTGTTGATACCACGTCAGGGCCGCGTCGTTTTCCTCGAGCAATTCGGCCACTTGCCCAAGCAGATGGGCACGCGCAATCCGGTCTTCCTCAGGCTGGGACTTCAGTTCTTTGTACAGTGTTTGTAAAAGGGACTTGTCCTTCACGCGGGCCGCATACGCTGCGCGAGCCGCGTAGCTGTAGTCGTCCTGCGGCCCCTCGGCGAGCACCCGGGCAGCGGCGAGATTTTCGCCCTGCTCCCCCAGGAGCAACGCATATCCGGCCCGCAGGCGAATGTCCTTGGGAACCCGCTTGATCGCGTCCGCATACAAACCGCGCGCCTTGGCTTTGTCGCCATCGTCAACCGCAAGTTGCGCGGACCAGGTAAAGCTGGCGGAGCCGGAAAATTTTGCCAATGCCGCGTCCGCCAAGGTGTGCGCCCAAGCCTTGTGATCGAGCTTGTAGGCAAGCTGGCTCATCGCGACCCAGATTTCTTCCGGGGTGCCCGCCAAGGCAGCAGGTGTGGCCAGTCTCTGCAGCAAATCGCCTGCAGCGGCCTTGTCTTGCGCGGACAACAACACTTGTCCCAGCAAGCGCCAGCCCTGGGATTGCGGCAATTGCAACAATGCCGCGAGCGCCTTCATCGAACTCGCCGCATTGTTGTCGGACAAGGCCAGACTCGCCTCGACCTGCAGCAATCCCGAATCATTGCCGCCCAGCGCGCGCCAGCGCTGCAATCCACGCCGTGCCAACGCGTAATCGTGCGCGGCCAGCGCCAATCGGGTGGCCTGTTCGGCGATGGCGGCATCCTGACTCAGCGCGGCGGCACTGGCGTAGCGTTGCGCCGCGCTGGGCACATCCGATCGAACGAGGGCAAATTCGCCGCCCATCATCTGTGCAAGCAAATCCTGCTCGACAGGAATGGATTGGGCGGGCGCGTTCCTCACCACGGCATGCCTGGGCCCGACCGTTGTGCAGCCGACCAGCAAAGTTGGCAACAGCAAAAACCGACTGATTGTCGAATTGAATAGACACTTCATGAGCAGATGAATCCGGATCCTGGCCCGATCACGCCGGGCATTTGCTTGAACTTGCGCCACTGCGACCGCACACTACGCGCTCGCTCCTATCGAATTCCGATGCACCGGCTCGAACCAGTCGACCTTTCTCAACCCGCCACCGCAGTGCAGCCGGGTCAAGCTTAGCCGATTGTCAGCCGCGCAGCCCCTTGCAAACATGGCCCTGCTAGCCCTCGGAATCAATCACTTGACGGCGCCGCTCGGACTGCGCGAACGCGTGGCGTTCGGCCCCGAAGTCGCCGGTCAGGCGATGACCGAACTGGCCGCCGAACCCGGAGTCCAGGAAGCCATCATCCTGTCGACCTGCAACCGCACGGAACTCTACTGTTCCGTTGTCGCTGGCGCCGAAGCGGTACCTGCGGCATGGCTGCACCGCCATCATGGTTTGGGCCACGATCGGCTCGCAGAGTTCCTTTACCGCCATGAAAATGAAGCGGCGGTGAGACATATGTTCCGCGTCGCCACCGGTCTGGATTCGATGGTGCTCGGGGAACCGCAGATTCTGGGCCAAGTGAAAGATGCCTACCAGATTGCGCGGACTGCCCACACGCTCAAGGCGCCGATGGAGCGATTGCTGCAACACACCTTTGCGGTAGCCAAGCGGGTGCGCACGGATACGCGGATCGGTGCGAGCCCGGTTTCCATTGCCTATACCGCAGTGCGTCTGGTGCAGCAGCGCTTTACTGATCTGCGTGGCGCCTGCGTGTTGCTGATCGGGGCGGGCGAAACGATCGAACTCGCGGCGCGCCATCTCGCCGACGCTCAGGTGCGCCGACTCATCGTGGCAAACCGTACCCTGGAAAACGCCCAAACACTTGCTCAGCGCTGCGCCGGCTACGCGATCAGCCTCGCGGAATTGCCGCACCACCTTGCGGAAGCTGACATCGTCATCAGCGCGACGGCGAGCAGGGAGCCCATCCTGACCCGCGCAATGGTCAAGGCGGCGATCATCCAGCGGCGTCGCAAACCGATGTTCATGGTGGATATCGCCGTACCGCGCGACATTGCCGCCGATGTAGCGCAAATTGAAGATGTATTTTTGTACACGGTGGACGACTTGCGCCAGGTCATCGACGAGAGTCTGCGCTCGCGCGAAGCCGCGGCGCGCGAAGCCGAAGCAATCATTGATCTGCAAGTGGAAAACTACATGGCCTGGCGTCGGGCTCTGGACCTTGGCAATCCGGTTCTGGATCTGCGCCGCCACGCCGAAGCGGGTCGAGACGAGGTACTGGCAAAAGCCGAGGCCATGCTCGCGCATGGCCGCACGCCGGCCGAAGCACTCGCGTTTCTGGCCCACACCCTGACCAATAAACTGTTGCACGCGCCCAGCGCCAACCTGCGCGCGGCTGCACTGCGCGGCGACAGCGAGCTTCTGCAGGCCGCAACGCGTCTGTTCGAAACGACGTCGACAAATCCACGGGGCAGCAGCCCAGACCAGGACGCATGAGCCCTTCGATCCGCCGCAAACTCGAACAGCTCGCCGAGCGTCACGAGGAAGTCGCCGCACTGCTCGCCCAACCGGACGTGCATGGCGATCCGGCGCGCTTCCGCGCCCTCAGTCGCGAATATGCGCAGCTCGAACCACTGACGATTGCCCTGCGCGAGTACGACGCCAGTGCCGCGGCGCTCGCTGCTGCGCAATCGATGTTGCGCGACGAGGAAATGCGCGAACTCGCCGCCGAGGAAATTCCGTCGCTGGAAAAAAATCTCGCGGAACTCGATCAGCGACTGCAGTTGCTGCTGATACCCCAAGACCCGCGCGACGAGGCCAATCTCTATCTGGAGATCCGCGCCGGAACCGGCGGCGACGAAGCAGCCATTTTTGCAGGCGACCTGTTTCGCATGTACGCACGCTACGCCGAGCGTCAGCGCTGGACGCTCGAAATTCTGTCCAACAGTCCTGGCGAACACGGCGGCTACAAGGAAATCATCGCGCGTGTCGAAGGCAAAGGTGCTTTCTCGCGCCTGAAGTTCGAATCGGGTACGCACCGTGTGCAACGCGTGCCGGCCACCGAGGCGCAGGGACGAATTCACACATCGGCAGCCACGGTTGCCATTCTTCCCGAAATGGACGAAATCAGCGATGTGGAAATCAATCCCGCAGACCTGAAAACCGACACGTTCCGCGCATCCGGCGCGGGTGGACAGCACGTCAACAAGACCGACTCTGCGATCCGCATCACCCACCTGCCGACCGGCACCGTGGTCGAATGCCAGGACGAACGCAGCCAGCACAAGAATCGCGCCCGCGCGCTGTCCCTGCTCAAAGCACGCCTGCTTGATGCCGAGCGTAGCAAACAAGCCGCCGAGCAGGCCGAAAATCGCCGGCTGCAGGTTGGATCCGGCGATCGCAGTCAGCGCATCCGGACCTACAATTTTCCACAAGGCCGCATCACGGATCACCGCGTCGAAGGCCTCACCCTGTATCGGCTGCCGGAAATCGTCGAAGGCGATCTCGATGATCTGATCACGCGGCTGACCCAGGAAAATCAGGCAGACCAATTGCAGGCCTTGACGGCGGGTGCGTAGTCACTTGCGGCATTGCGCAAGTCCGAGTCGCCGCGGCGATCCGACCGCGTCGTTACGCGGATTGACTTGCCGGGCATGTCGATTGCTGAGCCGCAACTACTCCCCGGGCAAAATCGCAATATGCACTTTTCCCGCCTGATCGATCCAACCGCGGTACATCCCGTCGGTGTTGAACGGCATTGCAATGTTTCCCTCCGCGTCCAGCGCAATTACGCCGCCGTCGCCACCGAGGGCTGGCACTTCCTCCATGACAACCGCTTTCGCGGCATCGGCGACTTTTTCACCTTTCCAGGCTACCCGGGCACAGATGGAATGCGCCGCGACGGTGCGGACGTAAAACTCGCCCCAGCCCGTCGCCGACACGGCACATCGCCCATCCGCGTAGGTGCCGGCGCCAATGATCGGACTGTCGCCGACGCGCCCCCAGCGTTTGTTGGTCATGCCGCCGGTTGACGTGGCAGCAGCCAGGTGCCCTTGTTTGTCCAATGCGACGGCGCCGACCGTGCCATAGTGAGTGGTTCGCTCGCTGTGTTGTTTGTCTGCTTCTTGCTTTAGCGCTTCCTGCAATTGTTGCCAACGCTCCTCGGTGCGAAACCATGCTGGATCCACCAGCTCGATTCCGATCGAGGTTGCGAATGCCTCGGCACCCTCACCGACCAGCATGACGTGCGGCGATTTTTCCATGACAGCGCGCGCGAGGAGCACGGGATTGCGGATTCGGCGCACGCCGGCGACGCTGCCCGCCCGCCGGGTGGCTCCGTCCATGATGGCCGCATCGAGTTCATTTTTTCCATCGTGATTGAATACCGCGCCCCGACCAGCGTTGAACCACGGAGAGTCCTCCAGCGCGACGATCGATTTGCTGATCGCATCCAGGCTATTGCCACCCTGCGTGAGAACCGCGTAGCCCTCCTTCAGAGCCTGTCGGAGAGCAGCTTCGACGGCCGCGCGCCGCTCGGATGTCAGGTCCTTCTTGATAACCCCGGCCCCGCCGTGAATCGCGAGCACGGGTCGGATTTCAGCGCCGGCATTCATCGCAAGTCCAGGAATCAGGAAGAGAATCAGGCAACGAAATGACATTTGCTTGGGCCAATCGAACGGAATCGACACACTACATCAAGCCGCACACGCCCGGCACGGCTTGCTGCCTGCAACTGCGGCGCCGACCAACAGGAGAGGTGCCGTGATCGAGAAAGCTGACGTCACCGAGACGCACGAGTTCAGACCGGCTGGGGCTCGGGAAAGCGAATCGTTGCCGCCGTACCCACGCCAAGTTCGCTGTCGAGCCGTACCGGCCAGGCAAAGCGGTCGGAAAGCCGTTTTACGATCGTAAGCCCAACTCCATGCCCGCCGCGCCGCGTACCTCCGGCGCGGAAAAACGCCTGGAACGCATGAGCCAGTTCATCGGCGCTCATGCCGACTCCGGTATCGCGAACGCAAATGAAGTCCGCACCGACCGTGACCACAATCTCGCCGCGTTCGGTGTAGTTGCACGCATTGCGGATCAGATTTCCGAGCATCACCGAGAGCACCCGCGGTGAGGCATGGAGTGCAAAACTCCCCTCTTCCACAAGGCGCAACTGAATGGGACGTCCTTCGAGCAGAGGTTCTGCACGCTCGACTTCATCGTGAACCAGCGAATTGACGACAAAATCCTCCTGAGGCAGACCCGTGTCGGATTCCCGCGCGAGGATCAGAAAGGCTTCGATCAGGGCTTCCATGTCACGCCCCGCATTGCGGATACGGGCCAGCGACCTGCGTCCGAAATCCGACAGATTCTCCTCATCGCCAAGCACATCGACCGCCACCTTGATGACGGTCAGGGGACTGCGCAGTTCGTGACTCGCGTCGCGGGTGAAATTGCGTTCGCGCTCGACGAACTCTTCGATGCGCGATGCAAACGTATGCAAGGCGCGCGACAGGACCTCCACGTCATGATCCGTGTCGCCCGGAAGCCGACCCACTTCGAGCGCCGCGAGATCCGGTTTTTTCGGATCCCAGGCACGCACGGTGGTCGCCAGCGCAATCACGGGTGACAGGGCGCGACGGGATGCGCGATAAGTCAGCCAGGTCGTCAGGTAGATGATCAGCAGAACCACGGTCAACGGTACAAACCCGAAAAGGAATGCTAACTTGTGAACTTGTTCCTGGCGAAAAACCAGAAACAGCCAACCGGGCGCGCCCTGACTGATGAAAACGAGATCGTCGCGACCGTCGTGCACGACGCGGTGATAGCCGGGTCCCAGGCTCGCCAACTCCTCAGGCAGCGCGGTTCGCGAGCCGTCAGGACCGACCAAGTAGCCGCGCATGTTGTACGTGTCGGGCAACTGGGCCGACGCATCGCGCTCGAGCCGGGAAAAATAATGTCCGGCCTCATCCTTGAGGGCACGCTTGATGAGCACATCTTCCAGAACTGTTGCAGCGCCGTATACGCCGACGACGGTCGCGAAACTGATCGCCGCGATCTGCAGGACGAAAACGACCCATATCTTGCGGCGGATTCCGGAGCCGCGTCGCATCGCCGCTCAGCCGCCCTGAGCAGCCGGCATCTCGGCATCGAGGTCCGCGAGCCGATAACCGGCGCTGTGGATCGTATGCAGCAAGGGACGCTGGAACGGCTTGTCGATGATTTTTCTCAAATTGTACAGGTGTGAACGCAATGTATCGGAATCGGGCAGCATGTCACCCCAGATTTCCCGCTCTATGTCGCGTCGACTGACTACGCGCGGGGATTCGCGCATCAGTATGGTCAACAGCTTGATGCCAATTGGCGAAGCGACCAGCTCGACCCCACTGCGAGTCAGACGCAGGGTCGCCGTATCGAGGACCAGATCGCCGACCTTGAGCACTTCGGCACTGACCAGGCGGCGGTCCCGCCGGATCAGCGCACGCACGCGCGCTTCGAGTTCACGAATTTCGAATGGTTTGACCAGATAGTCGTCCGCGCCCGCTTCGAGTCCGACCAGCTTGTCTTCCAGTGTGTCGCGCGCGGTCAGCATCAGCACCGGAGTGGATTTCTTCGCTTCGCTACGCAGATTGCGACAGAGATCGATGCCGTCCATCCCGGGCAACATCAGGTCCAGCACGATCACGTCGTAGCTGTTGGCAATTGCCAGGCGCAGGCCAGTCACGCCGTCGGCGGCATAATCGACGCCGTAACCACGCCGTTCCAGATATTCGCCGACCATCTCCGCTATGCCGCGATTGTCTTCGATCAACAGAATCAGGCCCGCCTGCTCTTCGCGTGCTTTCATGGCTCTCTCCTGCGCCTACGGCGATCGTACTTCACAATTGTGAAGGCTGCGCGCCTGACAGTGATTGCCGCGTGAACGTGAGTCAGTGCCCCGGCGGTGTCAGCATTCCCTGCAGCACGGTCCAGACGGTTTCAAGCACTGCCGGTTCCGCGCCAGCCGTAGGGTGCAATCCGTCCTCCTGCATCAACTCCGAGTGCGTTGCGACCGCACTCAGCAGAAACGGTACCAGCGGCACATTGAATTCGGTCGCAAGATCCCGATACATCGCTCGCAGGCCATCGCGATATTGGGGCCCGTAGTTGACCGGCAGCTCAATGCCGATTAACAGGATCTCGGCGCCGGCAGCGCGGGAGCGTTCGACCAGGCTGCGCAGATTGGCGCGGATCTCGGCGAGCGGCAATCCGCGCAGGCCGTCGTTGGCACCCAGTTCGATCAACACCAGATTGGGCTTGTGTTCCGCGAGCAAAGCCGGCAATCGTGCCAGTCCGCCGGCGCTGGTTTCACCGCTGATCGATGCATTGATGACGCGGCCTCCACCAGTGTCGTGCAAGCGTGTCCCGAGCAGGTTCACCCAACCCGCTTCAGGAGCAATGTGATAAGCGGCGGACAGCGAGTCGCCGAGTACCAACACGCGCCGTTCTGCACCAACGGGTTTCAGCGCAAAAGCGACAAATGGAAACAGCAATAAAACAACGAGGAAACGGCGCATGCATGACACCCGCGAAACGATTTTGAGCGGCCTTGATATTAGCAAAACGGTGAAGGGTCCCGACGGCGAGATCCGAATCCTTGACGGGGTTGATGTGCAGGTTCAGCGCGGGTCGAGCCTCGCGATCGTGGGTGCCTCAGGATCGGGCAAGACCACCTTGCTGGGATTGCTCGCAGGATTGGATCTGCCCACGCGCGGTGAGATCAGCATGCTCGGTACTCGCCTGGATACTCTCGACGAAGAGGGACGCGCGCGGCTGCGACGCCATCAGGTGGGATTTGTTTTCCAGAGTTTCCATTTGCTGCCCGCGCTGAGCGCCGAAGAAAACGTCATGCTGCCGATCGAGCTGGGCGGAAACGGCGACGCGCGCCCGGCCGCTCAGGCGGCCCTGGCGGCGGTCGGGCTGCAACCACGCCTGCACCACTATCCGCACCAATTGTCGGGCGGTGAGCAGCAGCGCGTCGCGTTGGCACGTGCGTTTGCGCACAAGCCAAGCCTGTTGTTCGCCGACGAACCGACCGGCAATCTGGATCGGCGCACCGGTCAGTCCGTCAGCGACCTGTTGTTCGATCTCAATCGTGCTCATGGCACGACGCTGGTGCTCGTCACCCACGACGAAAAACTGGCAGCGCAATGTGCGCACGTCTTGCGCCTCGAAGCTGGTCGAGTCGTGGATGTGCGCGAATGAACCTGCTGCGATTCTCCGCCCGCAGCCTGAAGCGCGAATTCCGCCATGGCGAACTGCGTACGCTGGCCGCCGCATTGCTTCTGGCGGTCGCCGCACTCACCGCAGTGACGACCCTGGGACAGCGCGTGGAACGCGCAATCCTGGCCAGCGCTGCTGAACTTATCGGCGGGGATCTGGGGGTATCGGCGCGTACCGAGCTGCCCCGATCATTCAGCGAGAAAGCCACCGAACTGCGCCTGCGCAGCAACGCCAGCGCGGAGTTTCCGAGCGTCATTTTCGTGAACGAGCGCAGCCAGTTGTGCCAAGTACTCGCAACAGATGGTAACTATCCACTACGCGGCAAACTTCGCATTACCGACGGCACGAACGCACGCGACGCGAGCGCCCCTCAGCCTGGCGATGCGTACGCCGATCACGCAGTCCTCGTCGCATTGGGATTGACGCTGGGCGACCATTTTGAACTCGCGGGAAAACCGCTGCGCATCGCCGGCGAAATCGAACGTCAGCCGGATGGCGGCCAATTATTCGCCCTTGCGCCCCGAATGATTGTTGCATTGAGCGATGCGCAGAAAAGCGGTTTGCTGGGATCCGGCAGCCGGGCGCGTCACCGACTCATGCTGGCGGGGGAAGCGGACTCGCTCGAAAGTTTCCGGCAGTGGGCACAACCGCTCCTGCCAAGCGGTGCGGAATTTGTCACAGTTGCACAAGCGCAACAAAATCTCCGCACTGCGTTTGAGCGCGGTGAAGGATTCCTGCGCCTGGCTGCGCTGCTGTCCGCCCTGCTTTCCGGCATCGCGATAGCCCTCGCCGCGCAGCGCTATGCGCGGCGCAAGACCGACGAAGTTGCACTGTTGCGCGCACTGGGCCTGGGCAAGTCCGCCGTATTGGCCAGTTTATCGCTGAGCCTGGCGCTGCTCGCGCTTCCAGCCTGCGTACTCGGTGCGATGGGCGGGCTGTTGCTGCAGGAAGTCGTACTGCGCTATGCGCAGGACGTGCTGGCCAGCACGGCACCGGCGCCGTCCTTGCTCCCCGCGCTGGCGGCGATGGGCATCGGCCTGGCCGTGCTTGCAGGTTTCGCGCTGCCACCGCTGGCGCGCTTGCGGGACGTTCCGCCGATGCGAGTGTTCCAGCGCTCACTTGAGCTGCGCGCCCGGCGTTTTGATCTTTTATACTTGCTGCCGCCGCTCGTGGCGCTGATGCTGATCTGGTCGGAGAGCGGCAGCACCCGCATTGCCGCAGCGCTGGCAGGGACCCTGCTCAGCGTGACCCTCGCTAGCCTCCTTTGCGCAGGCTTGCTGATCCTCGTGTTGCGGCGACTTGGGCGGGGCATCCCGGGCGCCCTGCGATTCGGTCTCGCCAATCTCGCTCGACGCCGCGGCCTGAGTCTGGTGCAGGCAACGTCGCTCGCATTGAGTTTCACTGCATTGTTGATTCTTTCTGTGGTTGGACCGGGTCTGTTGAATGCATGGCGCGCCGATCTGCCGACTGACACGCCCAATCGTTTTCTGATCAACCTCCAGCCCGACCAGCGGGCAAGCGTCGAGCAACGTCTGCAGGCTCTGCAGGTTGAAAGTCTCAATGTGATGCCAATGGCGGTCGGCAAGCTCGTCGCGATCAACGGCAAGGCACCGCGCGCCGAAGACTATGAAGACCGTCGCGCCATCGGGTGGATCAATGGGGAAACGCGCCTGTCCTGGAGCGACCAATTGCCACCGTCCAATCAGCTGGTCGAAGGTGTCTGGTTCGATCCGCGACAAGCCGCACCGTCCGTGTCGGTCGATCGGATGTGGGTGGACATGTTCCATTTGAAACTCGGCGACACACTCGGCATTTCGATCGGCGAACAACGCATCGACGCCGCCATCACGAGCATACGCAACGTCGACTGGAGTTCGTTCCGGGTGAACTTTTTCCTGCTGCTGAATCCGGCGAGTGCCGCGCAGTTGCCGCACGGTCTGGTCGCGAGTTTCTACATTCCTCCCACCTCGGCCCCAAGGCTCGCCGGCTTCGCACACGACTATCCCAATCTTTCGCTGATCGACATCGACGCTGTCCTCGATCGGGTTCGCGACATCATCGAACGCGTCACCCGCGCAGTCACCTGGGTACTGGGTTTTTCGCTGCTCGCCGGCGTGCTCGTGCTGATTGCCGCGCTCAACGTCAGCGCCGACGAACGGCGCTTTGAAATCGCGTTGCTTCGCACGCTCGGCGCACATCGCCGCCAGTTGCTCGCCGCGATGCTGGGCGAATTCGCTCTGCTCGGCCTGATTGCCGGATTGATCGCCGCCGCCGGCGCGATTTCCGCCGGATGGTCGCTTGCCGGTGCAGTGTTCAAAATTGCGTGGTCGCCGCCTTGGTCCCCCTTGTTCGGCGGCGTCGTCGCCGCGGTTGCCCTGGTCACGCTGGCCGGATGGCTGGGGACACGTCGAATCGCGCGGACCAGTCCGATGCTGATCCTGCGGCGTGAGTGACGCAGGCCTCAGATGACGCGCGGCGCGCTTGCCATTCGGACGTCGGACTCCTATCGTGATTGCCAATCGCGGGCGATGCCGCAGGAAGCGGTTTCGTGGCCCGAAGACATTGCACCAGGCGCCAGGAGGCTCGATGAACTACTCGGAAAAACGGCGCCACCCTCGCCTCTCGGTGTTTTCCGCGGCCATGCTCGTCATCGGCGACGATGGTTTCCTGAGCGAGGTACAGGATCTCTCGCAGGGTGGCGTTCGCGTCGCACGTCCACGCAACTGGCAGGCGGACGCGGGTATCGAATGCCATTTGTTCCTCATTTTCGACCAGGACACCATCATCGGGCTTCGCGTCAAGGTGGTGCGCAGCGGCAGCGAGGACCTTGGACTCGAGTTCGCGGCGGGTCAGGAGGCGCGAATCGAACGCTTGCTGTATGAATCGCGCTTTCTTGATTCCGAAGTGCTCTGAGCCATCGCTGCCGGGGAAAATGCGTTCGCTATGTCGGCCTATCTGACCCCAATCCTGCTGCTGATCGCCTCGAACGTTTTCATGACCTTTGCCTGGTACGGGCACCTGAAGTACACCGACCGGCCGGTCGTGCTCGTGATCCTGGTGAGTTGGGGAATCGCCTTCTTCGAATATTGCCTGCAAGTACCGGCCAATCGCAGCGGCTACCTTGTCTACAACCCGGCACAGCTCAAGACGATCCAGGAAATCGTCACACTGGTCGTTTTTGTTGCTTTTTCTATCTTTTATCTGGATGCACCGATCAAATGGAATCACCTGGTCGGTTTCGGCCTGATTGTCGCCGCCGGATTTTTCATTTTCATGGATTGACGGCTGGTTCACGGATACGTCGGCCGGCCTCCGGCAGGCTTGCGCCGTCGGACGGATAGCGACCTCATGGCCACCTTATTTCGCAACCACCTCTTTTTCCTCGCCGGGCTTGCTTGGCCGGCATTTGCGCAGAGCAGTTTCGATTGTGCCGCCCCGGCGACGCCGGTGCCTGCGAATCCCACCGTGCTGGGCAATGGCTCGGCAGGTAGCGTCACGACTGCAGCACTTCAGGGCGCACTCGACACGGGTGGCGCGGTACGTCTGAATATCGGCGCCTCGACCTTGGCGGTTACCGCCGAGTTGCGCATCACGCGAGCGACCACACTGGATGCCGGTGGCGCGACCCTGTCCGGCAGCAATCTGCGGCGCGTATTGCGTGTCGACAACCCGGGCAATCTCACGTATACCTTTGAACTTCTGAACGCGACGATTGCCAATGGTGCGGTCCCCACCGGCTCCGGCGCCGGTTTGTGGAAACCGAGCGGGGGGCCATGGCAAGCGGTCAGCATCCGCATTTTCAATTCGCACTTTGTCAACAACCACGCCATTGTCACCGCACAGGACGACGGTGGCGGTGGCATCTACGTGGTGGGCGCGCAAGAACTGAGTCTTGTCGCAACCGCGATGGTCGGCAACAGCGGCTCGAATGGCGGTGCCATCTATTCGCTCGGATCCAAACGCGTCAATCTGTTTGACAGCACGCTGTCCGGCAACAGCGCAACGGGCACGGGCGGCAATCCGGGCAACGGCGGCAATGCCGGTGCCATCGGAATCGACGGGGCAGATCGATTTGTGAATCTGTGCCGCACACGGCTGATCAACAATGTATCCAATGCCTATGGCGCAGGATTATTCACCACGGTGTATGACACGACCAGTTTCACGCGCATCCTCAATTCGACCATCCAGGGCAACAACAGCGCCGGCACCAGCAACGCACATACCGGCGGCGTATACCTGCAGGGCGGTCCCTTCAGCATCCAGGGAACGACGTTCCGCGACAATCAGGCGGCGGGCTATGGCGGGATGTCGATCTTCGACCATCAAACCGGCACAGGGCTGATTCGAGCGACGGGCGATATCACCAATTGCACGGTGATCGGCAATATTGCCCGCAGCGGGCTCGGCGGCGGTCTGAATCTGCAAGGCAGTGGCGGAATCACCCTGCAAAATCTGACCATCGCGAACAATAGCGCGCCCTGCGATGTGTGCTTCGCCGGTGGCATCAGCAACTCCGCTGGACTCGCCATCACGATGCGCAACACGGTATTTCTGAACAATACCGGGGGCAATGCCTACAACCCCTGGGCTCTGCTCAATCCGGTCAGCGGCAGCAACAACATGCAGTGGCCTCAAACACGACCGGTGTCGAACCAGACAGAGGCCGCCGTAACGCCAGGGGCGCTATACGCAAACGCGTTGCTCGGCAACGTCGCCAACAACGGCGGACTTACCGACACACTTGCGCTCGCGGTGAATTCGCCAGCCGTCAACGCGGGCAGCAGCACCGGCGCACCGTCTACGGATCAGCGTGGCTACCCACGCAGCGGCTCGGTCGATCTGGGCGCCTATGAACTGCAGCCGGACTCGATTTTCATGAATGGTTTCCAATAGTTCCTTTCTGGCTATTACCCGAAAGTGAACCTGTAACCTTTCAGAACGGAATGCGGCCGGTCAGCATGTCCTTCAACATGACCCAGTCGCCGGCAAAGCTGTAGAACGGATACTTGAACGTTGCCGGGCGATTTTTCTCGAAGAAGAAATGTCCGACCCAGGCGAACGCATATCCCGACAGCAGCGAGCCCAGCAGCCACAGCGGATTGCGCGAGATCAGCGCAGTGACCGCAAAACCGATCGCCAGCGCGCTACCCGCGTAGTGCAACCGGCGACACGTGGGATGCGCATGCTCGCCGAGATAGTACGGATAGAACTCGCCGAAACTCTTGAATGTGTCGTTCATGCGTCGCCTCCAGTCTGTCGCCATTCTCCGCCGCGCGCCGCGTCGCGACAAGTCAACCTGCGCTGGCCTTCCGCGTTGAAGAGCATGACCTCCCCAGGAATCATCGCCATGAATCGCACAACCATTCCCACCGTGTTCGGACTCGCAATGCTCTGCCTGGTCGGCGCAGGGACGCTCGCCGTCGCAGCCAGTCCGGTCGCAAGCGCTCCTGCAATCGCCGCCGAGCCATCTGCCGTGGGGCCGCAATGGGCCGACGAAGGTCGTGGGCGGGTGGGTCCGCGTGGCCACGCACACGGCCGTGTTGCCGATGGCCCGGTCCGCAGCGCGGCTCGTCAACTGCGAATGCTCGAACGGCTGTATCGGATCAATGGACGCGGCAATGAAATTCCTGCGCTGTACAAGGATGTGCTGACACGCACCCAGAATCCCCAGTTGCGCACGTTTGCCTACGGGAGATTGGCGCACGCGGAACTGCAGCCGGCACATCCGGAACTGGCGATCGAAAGTTTGCGCAAGAGCGTGGACGAAAGTCTGAAGCGCGTGCACTGAAGCGATCGCAACACCAGTCGCGGAGATCGGCACAACCCGGCACTGCACGCGCCAGATCCTGACGCGCATGCTGAACTCGGGGCGCGGCACTCCCACCGCACGTAGACCCGGGTCACGCCACGGCGCGACTGCCCCCGGAGCGGGTACTGTCGGAGGTACCCGCTCTTTCTTTCGGCGCCAAGAACACGACCAGCGTCGACGCGCAATGAATTCGACCGCACAAAGATACTGTTAAACTATTTAGCGTTTATCCGATCCGGTGGCGACATCGTCGCGCTGGTCTGCCCGTTGCGCGCGCTCTTCTGCCTTGACCCGGTCCCACAGATGATCCTGCTCGGCCAGCGATTGTCCGAGCAACGGTTTGCCGTCCGCGTGCGTGAGTTGTTCCATGCGGCGAAAACGCCGCTCGAACTTTGCGTTTGCCTGGCGCAGCGCGGCGGAAACATCGACCTTCGCGTGGCGGGCCACATTGACGCACACGAACAGCAGATCGCCGATCTCGTCGGTGAGCCTGTCTGGATCGGAGCCGTCGGCGAACTCGGCGCGAACCTCGTCGATTTCTTCGTGTAATTTCTCAAATACCGGCTCCACGCTGGGCCAGTCGAACCCGACCGTCGCGGCCTTTCGTTGCAGCTTGAGCGCACGCTGCCACTCCGGCATGCCGCGCGAAATGCCGGCCAGCACGCTGTCGTCCGCGTCACCACGCGCAGCACGCTCTTCGCGTTTGTGCTGATCCCAGGCCTGGGTCTGTGCGGCCGCATCGGCTACAGGCACATCACCGAACACATGCGGATGACGGCGAATCATCTTGCTCACGATAGCCTCCACCACATCGCTGAACGCGAAATGGCCCGCCTCCTCGGCCATGCGCGAATGAAACACCACTTGCAGCAACAGATCGCCCAGCTCGTCGCGCAAGTCTGCGAAGTCGCGCCGGTCGATCGCGTCAGCGACCTCATACGCTTCTTCAATCGTATAAGGCGCCACGCTCGCGAAGTCCTGCTTGACGTCCCAGGGACAGCCGCTCGATGGGTCACGCAGCGCCGTCATGATGCGCAGCAAATCGTTTATGTCGTGCATGCGGAATTCTTTCCTGCATTTGTACTAAGCGACATCCGCCGCCAGCAATTGAGACCATGCGACCGAGCGATCCCCGTAGGCCATGAAATCGCCGTTCAGCAGGCTCTCTCGCGCATTGTATTGAAGTGGATTTCCGAGCAAATCTACAACGGCGCCGCCCGCCTGTTCCAGCACGCATTGCGCTGCGGCGGTATCCCACTCGGACGTGGGACCCAGGCGCAGATAAAGGTCGGCATCCGCTTCCGCGATCCGGCAGAACTTGAGCGAGGATCCGATCGCCAGCTTGTTGACAGCTCCCAGACGCGCCAGCAGCGCGGATTCCCGCTCGCTCGCATGGGATCGACTGCCGGCTACCCGCAGCGGCGTCGCGCGCGCGCGGGTGCGCAATGAAATCTGCGCTGACCCCGGCTCCTTTTGCCCCCAGGCACCACCATCGTGCCACGCGAACCAGAGCTCGCCGGTCACCGGCGCTTGCACCACACCGATCACCGGTCGATGCGCGTCGATCAGGGCGATATTCACCGTGAATTCGCCATTACGTTTGACGAATTCGCGTGTCCCGTCGAGCGGGTCGACCAGCCAGTAGCGCTGCCAGCCAGCGCGCTCGGACGCGGGAATTTCCGCGGATTCCTCGGAAAGGATGGGCAGCTCGGGGGTGAGATGGCTCAGTCCGTCGACGATCACGCGGTGTGCGGCAAGGTCCGCCGCCGTCAGCGGGGAACGATCGTCCTTGTGCTGCACGGCAAAATCACTCTGATAGACCGCAAGAATTGCCTCTCCCGCGGCGCGCGCAATCTCGCAGGAAGCCCGGCACCACGATTCCAGCTCGGATTCACTCATGCGCCTGGCCGGAAACGACCCGCGAGATATTCGCGCGCGATGAACAATGCGGCGATCGAGCGTCCTTCGCTGACTTCCTCGTGTCCGAGCAATTTGTGCAATTCGGACAATTTCCACGGAACGACTTCCAGCTCTTCGGGCTCGTCACCCTGCAATCGTTCCGGGTACAGCTCCTGAGCGAGCACGACGTGGGTCATGCTCGTCATGTAGGCCGGCGACAACGACAGCGTTGTGAGAATGCGCAAATGGCGTGCACCAAAGCCTATTTCCTCCTTGAGCTCCCGATTCGCACCCTGTTCCACAGTCTCGTCCCGATCCAGGCGCCCTTTCGGCAGACCCAGTTCATAGCGATCGACGCCTACGCCGTATTCGCGCACCAGCAGTACCGTCTCCTCGTCCTGCATGGGCACGATGATGACGGCGCCGAGTCCCGAACCCTTGAGGCGTTCGTAAGTTCGTCGCTCGCCGTTGGAAAATTCGAGATCGACCTGCTCGACGCGGAGAAACCCGCTGGCATCGGCAATTCGGGTGGCATGGATCTTGGGGCGTTCGCGCATATCTCGATTGTACGCAGACAGAGCCGCGACGCGTAGCGACCCCGTCCACAGAGGGCTCAGACCGGTGCTGCGCGAAACTCCTCAAGCGCCTTGGCGTGCAAAAGCGCGGGTCCAGCCAGCACACTGGATGTCGCCAGATCCGGTGCCCGCCCTTCCAGATCGGTGAATACGCCTCCCGCCTCCCGCAGGATGACTACCAATGGTGCAAAATCCAGAATGTTGACATCGGACTCAAGCACCAAGTCAATGCAGCCGCGCGCGAGCAAATGGTAGTGATAGAAGTCGCCATAGCCCCGTGTCCGGCCGCAGCGCTGCACCATGCGCGCCAGTGCGAGCCAGCGGGCGTCACGCGACAGAGTTTTGACGTTGCCGAAAGAAATTGCCGTGCCGGCATCGAAATCTGCGGCGCCTGAAACACGGATCGGCTGCCCGTTCAGCCAGGCGCCGCCGCCACGGCGCGCCGACGCGATCTCACCGAATTCGGACGCGCTGGACACACCCAATACCAGTTCGTTGCGATACATCAATGCAATCTGGGTCGAGAACATCGGGTAGCCCCGCACGAAACTCTTGGTGCCGTCGATCGGATCGATCAGCCACAAGAAGTCACTGTCTCCTTCGCGTCCTTCCTCCTCACCGTAGTAGGCGTGATCAGGAAACGTTGCGCGCAGCACACGTTTTATCGCAGCCTCCGCAGCCCGGTCGGCGATCGTCACCGGAGTCTGGTCTGCCTTGATTTCCACCTCGAAACCGGTTCGGTAGTAGTGCGCGATAACTTCCGCAGCAGCGGCAGCAGCGGCGCGCGCCACGTCCAGAGCGCCATCCAGCCAGGCATCATCCACTACCGAATTTTCTTTATTCATAGCAATTTAAACAATTGACCATGCACCTTCAGCAGCGAGGTGCCGTCAGCCTGCGGCTCACCGACATAGCGCAGCGCTTCGCGTATCTGGCTATCGTCATTGCGCACCGACAGGCGGGCCGATGCATCGAACTGGCCCGCGCGCACCACGAACTGCCCTTCCACCGCGAGATTGCTGCGTTGATCGTCCCGAACGGTTCCAGCAATACCGCCGTCGGGCTGCGAAGCAAACTCCGCCAGAAGATCCCCGAAGCGCGCCTCCGCCTGACCGGAAACTCCGGCTTGTGTCCAGCGTGCGGTACCCTTCGCGCCCGCCAGCCAACCGGCACTGATGCGCGCCTCGCTCATGGTGCCTTCGACGGTTCCAAGCAGTTTGAGGGACGGAATATCCAAGGCTGGTTCGAGCAAGTGCGCCGGCAGGCGGAAGCTGCTTTCCCGCAAAATCAGCTGGCCATCCGCCTCGCGCGTCAGCTCGCCCTTGGCGTCAATCATTGTTCCCGCGACGTTGATGTCCGCGATGACTCGGCGCGACAGCAACGGAGCCTTGTGGAGAGTCCAGTCCAGCAACCCCACGGATTGGCCCAGGACGCTCACGTTCGAAGCCCGCCCCTGCCAGATCGTTCCGCTCACGCCGGAGATCTGCACCGGACCTAGCGGTGGCGCGAACCATCGCAAGGCGACATCGGCCGGCAAGGTCCAGACCACCGCGGCGCCGATCACGACAAGCACGAGTATCAGCACCAGCAATCCACGCAGAATCTTCATCAGAGAGCGGCCATTGATTTTGTAATTTTATTGATTTTGCGACAAGTGAATGGAACCCTTCGTGGTCACGGGTCCTGAAGTGTCACGCGCGCATTGACGAGGCCAGTCCCCTCGCTTCGGTCGGCGGAAAAATCATTCGCCACCACACCGAAATCGCGCGCCAGGCCATCCAGCCAATCGGCAATTGCGTCGAAGGATGCGCCTTCGAACGTGACGCGTACGGTCTTGGCGCCGGCAGGCTCCACGCGCTTCAGCGTATTTGCCAACTGCGCGCCGCGTGCGGTCGCATCGGCGAGCGCGAGCAACGACTTGCCCTGCCGTTCCGCGTGCGAGCGCGCACCCTGACCGCGCAACTGCGTGGCGGTAGCCGCGAGCGACTGCATCTGTGCCAGATCGGCACGCTGCGTCTGCACCCGGCGACGCAAGCCCTCGGCTGACGACGACAAGGGATACCAGATCAGCGCCCATGCGAATAACACGGCGACCAGAACGCCACCGATCAGCAATATCCGCTGCTCGCGCGCGTCCCGGGCACTCCACCAGGCGCGCATCATGGCGCCGTCCCGGAGATGCGCAGGCGTCCGTCAATACCGTTTGCGGTCGGATTGGCCGACGTGACGTCGACCTTGAAACCCGGCGTGGTCGCCAGGCGTTCACGCAAACTGTCCAGGGTCGGCACGTCCGGCGCCGAGACGGCCAATTCCAGACTGCCGTTGCGGAACTCCAGACCACGAGTGGTCACCCGAGTGGTGCTGCCGACGATCGGGGCAATCTGCGCAAGCATGCCAAGCAGTGCCCCGCTCGACTGGCCACCGCCGAGGCGCTGCGCGGCGCTCTTCATCAACGCCAGCGGTTCACCGGCGACTTTTTCCATTTCGGGAAAATTTTCCGCCAGCAAAGCGTGCATGGTGTCTTCCAAGCGGTCGGACTCGCGTTGCAACTGACTCCGCTCGACCAGCAGGCCCGCAAATCCGAGCAGTACTGCGGCCCCTGCCAGCAGCGCGGCGAGGCGCCACCAGCGTGCCAAAGGCGCCTGCCGATGGGATGCCGCGTATCCACCTTGCAACAAGTTGATGGCAGCCTCGCCCCGAAGTCCGCTGGCAAGCAAGGCCAGGGCATCGCGTTGCCGCTCGTGATAGGCGGTCGGCCGCAGCGGCAATTCCAGTCGGGGCGCATCACGGGTATCGAAAACTTCGATCGGCGGCGAATTCGCATCGATCGCGTAACCGAGCCATTCGATCAGCGCGCCGGGTTCGAGACTCGCGGCGCGCCACTCGGCGAAGCGAATCTGTGCCTGGCGAGGCTCAATCAGTAACATGCCGACGCCCAGCGCGAGCGCCTCCGGAACCAGCGCATCGGGCTCGATGCCATCGGTACGCAGTTTGTCCAGCCATGCCTTGATCGTGACATGAGCTACCGCCGCGACGCCGATGCGGCCTTCATGCCCTGCTCCAGCCAGCGCAAAATGCACATCTTCCACTGGCTGAGCGAGTTGATCCTCCAGCGCGAAAGGCACGGCCTTGACGAGTTGCGCGCGATTTTTACTGACCTGTGCCGTTTCCAGCAGCACAACCTGCGCACTGGGCACGAGCACGAAGATCCGCGACGCGGCCGCACGCACGTCGGCGGGAGGCAATCCCGCGACGGAACTGTTCGAGGCGCGCCCATCGCTGGCCTGGTTCAACCAGGTATAGCGACCGTCGGCATGCAGGCGGATCAGCAAACGCTGCGACATGAATCAGGGGTCCGGACCGGTTGGCGCGGCAGTGACCGCGCCCGATGCAGACGATTCTAGCAGCACGCTGGCCCACCGATTTGTGCCAGCGTCGTCGCTGCGGCGAACCGGACCGGTAAAGTCAGGCAAGCTCATTGCTGACCGCGATTCCGGCGCAGCACACGCACGCCGCTGCTGCTTCGCGCAAGGATGCTGTCGTGGAGAAAGACCAGGCCATCCAGTTCGATTTTTCCGCGGGCGCGGAAATACTGGCTCTTCACGTCAAGCCCGGCCTCTTCACGGGGGTTGAGCACCACCGATTGCTGGGCCAGATCGGCGCTGAATCGGTTCACATCGTTCCATTGTGCCCCGCCTTCCTGCCACAGGCGCCGCGCGACTTGTTCAGTGATCATTGGCGACAGCGACATCAGGACGGCGACGCTGGCAGTGTTGACGTTGAGGGCGCTGCTGGTGATCGGCAGCGCACACACATTCGGTTCGAGCGCCGCATAGACTTCCTTGCTGAATCCGCGCAAAAGGCGCAATTCAGAAATATCCACAAAAATTGAATTGGCGACCCGGTACGGCGGAGTCAGCGCGAGGTAGGCGCCATCCTCGCCGCCGTTGTCGATCGGTGTGCCGTCCCGATCCAGCCAGTCGACGACGACTGCCGACAGGCTGGGGTCGAGACGCAGCGCAATCAGCAGGTTTTCGAATCGCTTGCGCCACAGCGCGCGCGAGGCCGCATCCGTCGCGGCGAGATTGTTCACATTGAAACAACCGTTCATGTCGCGCATGCTGGCGCTGATCATGCCTCCCGGCACCTCGGTCGGCGGCAATGGCATCGCCCAGAGGTCGGCACTGGAATCGATGCTGCCGCCATCGCTTTCCGCGTCCTTCTGCAACACCAGCGCCGCGTAGGCTTCCAGTCCGATCGCGTAGGAATCCGCCTGCTGCGTGCGCAGCAGATTGCGTGTGCGGGCGGCGCCCAATTCACCGCGATCAAGCAGGCCTGCGATGAGCACCGTGGCCAGTGCGACCACCAGCAATGCGATCACCAGAGCCACGCCTCCCTGATGTCGATTCATGCGGCGCATCAGGGAGCAGTCGCTATCGGTGCAGCGGCGCCAGCCAGTTCTATCAACCGGGTGATTTCACCAGCACCACCCAGATCGATACGGAACTCCACGGCGCGCGGCAGGGCATCCGGTTGCGGCGGGTCCCGTGGCGGCCAGCGGTCGAACCAATGGCCATCCTTATCGAGGTAACGAAGTCGGAAGCTCTCGATCCGGTCGCGCAGCGTACTCAACTGCGGTGCGGACCCCGGCGCGCGATCGAGCGCGGCGTAGCGCCCGCGTTTCAGCGATTTCAGGTCGAGCTCATAAACCACTCGCTCCAGACTGGAGCGCGCCTCCGCCAACGGGCTGGCAAAACCGGCATGGGTGAATTCCACCTGGTCCGGCCCGCCGATCATCGCTGCCAACGGCTCGCCGTAGTTGCCGCGCACCGTGCGCCGCACGGCACTGCCGAGATCGCGCTCCAGCACGCCGACCATGCGCTGGATGCGCGTGAAGTCCTCTTGCTCGACCAGCAGCGTTTCGCGTACGCGAATCACCGCGTTCAGACCGCCCCAGGCGAGCGCGGCCATGGTTGCGAACACCGCCACGGCAACGAGTACCTCGACCAGGGTGAAACCGGCCGTCGACGTCACAAAGCGAAAATGAGCTTTGTTCATGGCGGCAACTGTTCTGCGGCGAAACCGGTCAACTGCACGAGCGGATCATTTCGCGTTTCGTCAGCATAGACGCGCACATCAAGGCGGCGAATGCTGGCTTCCGGAGTCGCCTTGACTTCCACCTGCCACTGCCAGTCACGTCCCGCGAGCTGCATGTGCCCATCGCGGCGACCCGTCGCCGGCGCGCGCTCGCGCAGCCGTGTCTCGGTCAATACATTGGCGGCAACCCAGCCGGCCTGCGTGCGTTCGCGCAGTGCCGCGAAATCACGCGCGCTGATTCCAGCGACGCGAACCAATGCGGTCAGGGTCAAAGCGAGGACCACCAGCGCTACGAGCACTTCCAGCAAGGTGAATCCGCCCTGTGCGTCATGGCGTTGCATCGCGACGCTCCAGGGTCAACGCACCATCGGGCGATCCGTCGATCCGGTACGAGGAGGGCAACTCAGCCGCCGACAGATCCAGCCGGAAAGGGGTCAATTCGCCTGATGAAAAACATGCCAGTTGAGGTTGCTCGGGAGACGAAATGGAAGTATCCACACGGATACCATCGCGACTGAGCGCCACCATCATGGCAGCGTTCCAGCGCCGCCTGCGCAATTCGCCATCCTTTATCGCGTGCCAGCCGTCCGGTTCGGTCTCGCTGAAGAAGTAGCCTTCAGGATCAAAGCTGACCCCGATCTGACGCCCCGAAATCTCCGCGCGCTCGCAGACATAGCGAAGCAATGCCTCGATTCGCTGCGCTTCGCGTTCGAGCTGCCGCTCTCCGCCGCCGCCTGCGAGCGACATACTGACGGCCGCAGCAAGCACCGCGAGAATCACCACGACGACGAGCACTTCGATCAGCGTAAAGCCCTTTGCGACTGGCGTATTGCGCACGCTCATGTTCGTCGAACCGCGTACTCCGGCAGACTCATCGGGGCTTACTCGTTCCAGTTGCCGAAGTCGGCGTTCTCGTCTTCACCGCCGCTCTTGCCGTCCGCGCCCAGCGTATAGACATCCACTTCGCCATGCGCGCCGGGATGCAAGTACAGGTAAGTGCGATTCCATGGATCCTTGGGCAATCGATCCAGATAACCACCCTTGCGCCAGTTCGGAGCGTCGGGTGTTCCACTGGGTTTGTTGACCAGCGCTTCCAGGCCCTGCTCGGTGCTGGGATATGAAAAATTGTCCAATTTGTAGGTATTCAATGCAGTCAGGACCGCCTGGGTATCGGCCTTCGCCCGAGCGACGCGCGCTTCGCCGGGATGCTGCATGACCTTGGGCACGACCACGGCAGCGAGGATCGCAAGGATCACGACCACGACCAGAACTTCGATCAGGGTAAACCCGCGCGGATGCTGCCGCACGCGCACCTGGAACCGGGATGAAGAGACGTTCATGCGAACCTTTGCTTGCAGCCATGGGAAAACGTCGCCGATCATAGCAAAGCCATGCCGAACTCCCCGCCCAGCCGAAATGCCGCCCTCGCCGCCCGCGACCTTGCCGTCGTGTGGCACCCCTGCACCCAGATGCACGACCACGAAAACTGGCCAATCCTCCCGATCGTACGCGCCGAAGGAGCCTGGCTGCACGACGCCGACGGTCGGCGCTATCTCGATGCCGTCAGCTCGTGGTGGACCAATCTGTTCGGGCATCGCCACCCGCGCATCGTCGCCGCCTTGAAGGACCAGCTGGACCGACTCGATCACGTCATGCTCGCGGGTTTTACCCACGAACCCGCGCTACAGCTTGCCGAAGAACTCGTGCGCATCGCGCCGGCCGGACTCAGTCGGGTCTTCTACGCCGACAACGGATCAAGTGCCGTCGAAGTGGCCCTGAAGATGAGCTTCCACTACTGGCGGAATATCGGCCGTGGCAGCAAGACACGCTTCATCGCTTTGACGGGCGGCTACCACGGAGAAACGCTGGGTGCATTGTCAGTCACCGACGTGGAATTGTACCGCAACACTTATTCTCCACTACTGCTGGTTCCGATTCTCGCCCCATCGCCGGACGCTTACCTGGCCGAGCCCGGCGAGACTGCCGGCGACGTCGCGACCCGGCGCCTTGAAGAAATGCGTGCATTGCTGAGCGCGCATGCGCATGAAACCTGCGCGGTGATCATCGAGCCGCTGGTTCAGTGCGCGGGCGGCATGCGCATGTACGACGCGAGCTATTTGAGCGGCCTGCGCGCCATGTGCGATGAATTTTCCGTGCATCTGATCGCCGACGAAATCGCAGTGGGATTCGGACGGACTGGAACTTTGTTTGCTTGTGAGCAAGGCGGCATCAGTCCGGACTTTCTGTGCTTGTCCAAGGGACTCACCGGCGGCACGCTTCCTCTGTCTGCCGTACTCACCACCGATGCCGTCTATCAGGCGTTCTATGCAGAATACAGCGCTGGCAAAGCGTTTCTGCATTCGCACAGCTATACCGGCAACCCGCTTGCGTGCCGTGCCGCGCTGGCGACCCTGGAAATCTTCCGCGACGAGCCCGTGATCGCGCGAAATCGACACCTTGCGCAACACCTTGCGCAGGCCTTGTCGACACTGCGCAATCATCCACATGTTGCGGATGTGCGCCAGACGGGCATGATCGCCGCGATCGAACTGGTGGCGGACAAACCCACGCGGACACCTTTTCCCGCCGGCGAACGGCGTGGCTTGCGTGTCTATCATCATGCGCTCGGCAACGGTGCGGTGTTGCGTCCACTCGGAAACGTCGTGTACTTCATGCCGCCCTACGTCATCACCACTGATGAGATCGACGCGCTGGTGGAAACGGCGCGACTGGCTATCGACGCGGCGGTCGCCTGACGTGGACAATCCGACCCTGCTCATACGGTGTTTCGCAGCTCGCTGCTACGACAGAAACCATCGATAATCCCGTCGCTGCGAGGAAATTCCACGATGCGCATTCCACGGATTTATGTGCAGGACGCACTGCACAGCGGCATGACGATCACGCTACCGGAGCAAGCCGGCGAGCACGTTGTCCGCGTACTTCGTCTGGAACCGGGATTTTCAATCCTGCTGTTCAATGGCGACGGATTTGACTACGCGGCCGAACTGGTATCGGTTGCACGGCGTGCAGTGAGTGCACGCGTAGGCGTCCGGCATGCGATGGCTCACGAGTCGCCGTTGCGAGTGACGCTGGTTCAGGGAATTGCCCGCGGCGACAAAATGGATTGGATTCTGCAGAAGTCCACCGAGCTGGGCGTGGAACAAGTCATTCCCGTATTCACCGACCGTACCGAAGTGAAGTTGGACGAGGAACGCGCGGAGAGGCGAACCGCGCATTGGCAACAAGTTGTCATTGCCGCCTGTGAACAATGCGGCCGAAGTCGCGTGCCGCGGGTGTCTGCGCCGCTGCGCCTGTCCGCCTGGGCGAGCGCCCTGGGAGAATCCCCCGGGCAACGCCTTGCATTGATGCCCGAGGGCGCGCTCAGAGCAAGGGACATCGAATGGCACAGTGAGTCGGCGTGGCTGGTGGTCGGTCCGGAGGGTGGCCTTTCCGACAAGGATGTCGCAATCCTGACCCAGGCGGGCTTCCGCGGCCTCGGCCTGGGTCCGCGTATCCTGCGCACTGAGACCGCAGGTATCGCCGCATTGACAGTATTGCAAACGTTGCGCGGTGATCTGGCCTGATGCCTGGCGCCCGCGAGACGAATCGCGGACATGAACAGTTGGACAGGAACCGTGCTTGCCACTGGTCGTCCTTGTAATCAACCGTCACGGAGCTCGGCATCGGCAACAACTGCATCGGCACGGAATTCCGGGGAAATACCGAACAATGATCAATTTTCAGCGAATCGCCGAACAGGCGTTGCAAACCCGCCCCTATCGGTGGGCGACAGTTGATGGCCTGTTTTCAGCGGGCGACGGCGCTGCGCTGGCGAAGAGCTTTCCGCGCGACCATTTCAAACGGTTGGCAGACTACGCGGGAGAAAAGGACTTCGAATACGAGGCTCGTGCACTGATCGGTATGGGCGAACGGAACATTTCCCGCGAAGCCAACTTGAGCGCGGCCTGGCATGCGCTGGCCCTCGACCTGCTTAGCCCGGACTATCGCACCGCACTGTCGAGCCTGACCGGCATCGACCTCAGTGCAGCCCCCATGGAAGTCAACGTTTTCCATTATCCACCCGGCGGTTCGCTGGGTGCGCACCCCGATCTTCGCGACAAGATCGTCACGCATGTGCTGTATTTCAACGAGGTGTGGAATGACGCGGATGGCGGGTGCCTGCGCGTCCTGGGTTCTCCGGATGCTGATGATGTGGTCCATCAAGTCTCGCCACTGATCGGTCATTCCGCGGTGCTGGTGCGCTCTGACAATTCCTGGCATGCCGTTTCTCCGGTCACCCAGCGCTGTCGTCTATCGCGGCGCAGCCTGACTGCAACTTTTTACCATCCAGGTTCGGTGAGCACGATGTGGCCGCCGGGCGACAGCGCGGCGTTGCACGACTATTTCGACTCCCGCTGGGAACGATTCTGGCGGTGGCTGACCGGAAACCCGTGGTGAACAAACGCACGACCTATCAGCGAAGCCCGCGCAGCCGACGCAACAGCTCAGCCGCATAGCGCCTGATGGTCCGACCGGGCGCCAGTTCAAGATCCAGTTTCTGCACGGTCTGCTCCGCCTGCTCCTGGCGCCCCCGGATATTTTCGAACTCGATGTGATCCAACTCCCATGCTCTGCGCCGGCATTGCATGGCCGCGATCAGTGCTGTCGCCGCGACGTCCACCGGATGGCCGAACAGCCTCGTGACGTCGCGAATCGGTTCCACGAATCGTTGCGGATCGAGAGCGCGCAACATTGCGACCCAACGCCGTTCGTGATCCTCGATCCACGAAGAATGCCGCTGTGCGGCTCGCTCGCGGAATTCTGCACGCAAGCGCCAAGCCGTGAGGGCCAGCGGAGTCATTCCTCCATTCTTTACTTCTGCATATGTGAGGCTCCAGCGTTCCTGCCGCGCGTGCAGCAGCGCTCCCTGCAATTTGATTCGGCAGTATTCATCGCCGTGAATTCCGATGCAGGCAATTCCTGCCTGTACCGCGAAGACGATCGGGTGGTAGCGGCTGCTGACGACCAACGCGGCATCCAGCACGATCTGGCGTGCCTGCTTCACATCGACACCAATGGCAATATGGCACCGCACAGGAGCCAGGCGTTCGGCGAGAATCCTGGCTTCGGTCAAGTCCGACGGGGCGTTCGCGGCCTCGTTGCCGAACACGTGCGGGACCAGAACCAGCGGTGCGCCCACCTGCAGCGCCACTTCCGCCAACTGATTGGCGAACGCATCGAATGCGCCTGCGTCGCTTGCGCGCAGCTGCGGATCGAGCGTGACGACGATGGTCGCGCCGGATCCGGTACTCGAGGGCATCGCCGGAGTTGCGTCGGGAAAGAATGCGTCGTCGACCTGATGCCAGAGTCGCTCCGCATCGACACCCAACTCCAGAGCCAGCGTTGCGGAGGGAATTTCCCGCACACCGACGAATCGCGCGAGCGAGAGGGCGCGGCCAAGAACTTCGCGCTGATCGGCTTGCAGACGTGGCCCAAGCGTTTGGCCCGTCACCAGGCTGGGCTTGCCGTAATGATCGGCCAGCTGCAGCACGACGACGCGCTCGATCAACAGATCCGGCCAACTCGATGACAGGTTGCCACCGCCGGATATCAGGACGGCATCGGCGCTGCTCACGGCCTGCGCAATGTCGTCGCCGGGCCCGCCGTGGAGGCAACGCTCCAGGAAGTCATCGAGCGTTGCGGCCTCACCGTTGCGAGCCAAACTGTCGGCAGGAAATTGTGGCGGCGCAATAGCCTCGACGCCATAGCGCGCCCGAACCCATGCAGGGTCGCGCGAAACAACCGTGAATTCGACCTGCGGCACGTGCCGGCGAAACGCGGCGACGTTTGCCTCCAGCATCGCTTCGTCGCCGATGTGCCGCCGATCATCGCCGCCGACATCGGCGACAACGACCAGTCGAAAGCATTCGGTCATGAATCCGGAATTCCGATTTGAGCTGCTACAGAGCAGTGTAAGGCATTGCAAGCCGCACGAACCGCAGCGCCAATCACGCCCTACCTGCCCCGACCAGGCTTTCCTTGAGATACATTTGAAACACAATTACTTTGCACGCATAGGTCGCAATGGCGACAACTTTGCCGCCAGCGCCAGCCTGCAACGCGGCGAGATACTTCAAAACTGCGCACGCGATGCCGGAGCGGCAGAGCTCTGAATGTCGAATTCTCGAGGGCTACGATAGATTATTTCGTCCCCTCGAACACCGAGAGGACGCGGATAGTTACAGTGGGGTCGTTTGCGCAGCGCGCTGTTGACGATCCTGCATGCATACGGACTAGGAGCCGAATCAGATCCCAAATCACCGCGCCAATTCGCGAGGGCATTCAACGAGCGACCTTGCCTGTCGATCGTTCTTGCCACTGCAGGCAAAGCATGGCGGCGATGATGGGGCCGCGTCGCACGCTCAGACGCATGACGTCTCTGTACAACCCGTTCCGCCTGATCCAAGCGACTGGCGCAGCAAATTTCTCAGCATTTTCGGCGCCAGTTGGTCTTCGGAATCGTCTCAATGAGGATGCGCGACCAGGCGGGGCCGCCTGCCGGGCAATGCAGGCCGATCAGCGTGGGGACGAGTACTGCGCGCACGTCGCCCCAACGCCGACCTCGAGGGCCGCGCAGTTCAGGCGGCGAGTGCCTGTGCCACCAGATCTTCGATCTGGTTGAGATCGGGAATGACGGCCTGATCGTCGCGTACCAGCACCTGCGCACGCACGCCCGGCGGATGGTGGTGCTCATCACCGGTCGGAATCAACAACTCGGAACTGATCGTGGTCAGGCGCGGAAAGCCCTGCGTGAGCAATGCGATAAAGGGCATCTTTGCGTGTCCGCCGAGTGCCTTGAGCACAGCGACGCGCGCACCCGTCGACCCCTCTTCGTGGGTCATTCCAGAAAGAATGGAAAAAGAGAACAAAGGCAGACGCCAGCCACGCCATGACAGTCGCCCCAGAATCCACTCCGGCGCATTAGGGATTTTTTCCAGATTCGCCAGGGTAATGACCTCGGCAACCGTGGCATTGGGCAGCAACACGCGTCCGTTGGTGATCGGAATCAGGACGCCTCGAATTTCGCGGGGGGTTTCCATGCTATCTCCGTCATGCCTTGGCGTAGCTGGCGATGGTCTGCTGCGCGAGTTGCGCAGGAGCACCGATAAATGTCACGACGCCCGCTTCGCGCGCACCGTCCACCATCGAACTGATGACACAGGTATCTGGATCCTGCACCCAGACTTTGCCGCCCTTCGACGCCAGATATTTGCTTCCATCAATGGCATCGTGCGCCATCCCGGAGAAAATGATGGCCGTGGTCGTCGCCGCAAAACGATCCGCGATATCGCGCAAGACAAGGTCGATCGACGGACTGTAGGGAGAGCTTTCGGGCAATTGGGCCAGCTGAACAACACCGTCAGCGTCGATCAGCAGCCGATGCGTGGTCGGCACAACAATGACTTCACCATGACTCAGGCGCTCGCCATGACTGGGGGTTCGAACCGTCAATTTGGTTGCCTTGGCGAGTTGCGCGGCCATCAGATCGAGGAACTCGGCACCCATGTGCTGTGCCAGCACGAACAACGCAGGAAAGCGAGCCGGAATGGCAGCGAGAAATTCCCGCACGGCTTCTGGCCCGCCAATGGAGGCGCCAAGCACGACGACATTGCGGATACCGCCGGCCTTCGGCGCAACCACAGCATCATCGAGCCGGTGTTCGGACACCAGTTCAGGTCGATTGATCTGCGGCGCAACAGCGTCTTCCAGTGGCACCAGATCCAACTCAGGCAGCGAATTGAAATCGAATCCCTTCGGATCGCCACCTTCCGGCGCGAGGAAGTCCTGGGCTGCCACTTTTTCCACACCGAAGCTGTCGGGTGCAGCCGGCTTTGCCGGTTCGCCATCAGTGAGATCCTCAAGCGACCAGTTTCCACCCGAGAGAAAATCCTGCGACGCAACTTTTTCAACAGCAAAGCGATTCGCGGCATTCGGAATCGATTTGGCCGCAGAATCCAGCGAATCCGAACTTGGCACTGCATCTTCGAGGGCATCCAGCGACCAATCGGAAAGCGATCCGGTGGCTGACTTGACGTCGGTCGAAGTAGCCCCTGGACCAGCGGGTTGATCGATGCTTTCGAACAATCCGGCGAAATCAGCGTCGAAATCAGGCAAATCCGATAGGGCATTTTTCCCGGAGACTTTCTGGACCTGCGCAGTCGGAATGTCATCCACGTCGACGGAAACCGTTCCAGGCTCCATCACGTTGTCGCGAAATGGCGAGGGCAATTCGAGCGTCGGGGCGCTTGACCGATTGCTGGTCGCGACGGGCTCGGCAAACATCGAATCCAGGTCCAGATCAAACTCCGCGGGTGACGCTGCAGTCTCGCGAGACTTTGGCGCTGCGGCATTCGGTTCGAACAACGCATCCAGATCGGTGCCAAAATCGAAATTGGAACTTGTATCTTGTGAACCATCGTTCTCAAAGCCATCAAAGATTGCAGAAACCCTGTCTTTTGATGGCGACTCGGCGTCGGCTCCGGCGGAATCCACCATGCGATCGGCATCGAGGG
>JBDTLV010000029.1:0-47361 GCA_039934615.1 Tahibacter sp. | reverse complement strand
GTGCGCTCGAGAATCCATGAAGACGGCAGCGCCAGAAAGAAGTAGGCCATGTAGAACGCCGTCGTCACCAGGAAAGCCTTGGCATCGGTATCCAGATCGAAGGCGAGCTTCACGAAGCCGATCAGTGGGCCGTTGATCCAGGTCACGAATCCAAAAATAAAGAACAGTACTCCGATGATGGCGACCGACGTGGCGTAATTGCCGCGTGCGCCGCTGGCGGGAGCGAGACTGGGCATGGTGCGTTCCTCTGCGCGATGAGTGGGTGGACGTACGCCGAACCGGGTTCCGCCGATGCGGACCGTGCAGCCGTTCGGAGCGGCCGCGTCGATCCCTTGGGATTTTCTGGTTTTGTGTGTATCTGTACTTTTCCAGGCAGGCCGCTGGCTGATCTGGTACGCATCCGGCGTGGTTCGATACCAGTTCGCGCCTAACGTTGTCATATCCGTGCCAGCGAGTCCAGCCGTAAGGCGAGGCTGATCCACACGCCGCTGTTCGTCACTGCCGAGGGTCTGCGCAAAAAGCTGATCGCGCGCAGTGACCGACAGAAGTGCGATTGCAAAAAGCCACAACGGCGGTATTTCGCGCACCCATCCGTGGGTGAACTGTCCGCTGCAGTTGTTGCGACGCAGCGACTACGGTCTGCCGCAAGAGCCGGCCTCATGCCGAATGCGCTGCGGCGAGACCTTCCCTGCGACGCCGCGCAAAGCTGCTGCGATGCCGCATTGCGAGCCATTCGTAAGTCCCTGTTGACAACGTTGTCATCGCGCAGGACACTCGGCCCCGCTGATAACGCAGCGGGGAGGGGTGAATCTGTGGCTCAGGCAGCCAGTCCATCGAGAATCTTGAGCGCCGCCGCCGCGGGCACGCCGTTTATCGCGGCCGATGTCGGCGGCACGCATGCGCGGATCGGACTGGTGCGCCAGGACAACCCCGGCAGTGCGGCGGTTTCGGTGCTGCGCTACGACAAGTTCGTCTGTGCGGACTTCCCGAACCTCGGCGTATTGCTCAAGCATTTCGTCGGCAACGTCGGCGCCGGGAGCATCGAGCGCGTGGCTATCGCCTGCGCCGGCTATGCGATTGATGACACGCTGATCAACACCAATCTTCCATGGACCGTGTCACTGGAGCAGATCCGCCGCGAACTCGGCGTGCGCGAAGTGGCGCTGGTCAACGACTTCGAAGCCGTGGCGCATGCCACCCAGTATGTCAATCGTGCCGAAGCGACGCTGCTGGCAGGTTCGGCGGAATCCGACACGCAAGGCCCGGTACTCGTCGTCGGTCCGGGCACAGGACTCGGTGCCGCTGTGCGCATCCCGCATGGCACCCGCTCGCTGATCCTGGCCACGGAGTCGGGCCAGGCGGCCCTGGCGCCGGGCACGGAACTCGAGATCGAGATCCTGCGCGTGCTTTTGCGGCAAAGTAGCCATGTATCCAATGAGACGGTGCTGTCCGGGCCGGGCCTGGTCAACCTGTACCTTGCGATCAGTCAGGTGAATGGTGTTTGTCCGCTGCTGGACGCGCCGAGCGCGATCACCGAAGCGGCCCTGAAGGGCAGCGATCCGGTCGCGCGCGAATCGCTTGCTGTGTTCTGCGGCCTGCTCGGCAGTGTCGTCGGCAACCTGGTGCTGTTGTTCGGCGCGCGCGGTGGCGTGTATCTCGCCGGCGGGATCCTGCCGCATATCCGCGAATTCCTGCTGCAAAGCAGCTTTTCGGCGCGCTTCCTCGACAAGGGTCCGATGCGCGCGATGCTCGAACGTGTGCCGGTGAACCTGATTGAACACGGTCAGCTCGGCGTGGTTGGTGCCGCGAGCTGGTATCTGGAAACGCACAGCGGCACCTGAAACAGAACCGGAAACTGGGCCCTGCGCAGGGCGCGAAGGATCGAAGTGAGCGGTGGGAGCGGCGGTTTTTTGTAGAAAGCAAGAAACAAACACCGGTGGCGGAAGTCAGCGCAACTTCCGTTCCCGGCTCCGAATACTGACGGGAAGGGGAACACCATGATCCATCGCAAAAAACTGCTCGCCGCGAGCGTCATCGCGGCATTGAGCTTCGCCGGTCACTCGCAGGCGGCGACCGCGCCTGCACCCGCCGCAGACAACAGCGCCGACGCGACCACCGCTGCCGATGCCGCGCCCGCTGCCAGCGGCTCCGCGCAGGAGCTCGAAGAAGTCGTCGTCACCGGCATTCGCCAGAGCCTGCAGAAATCGCTGGACAGCAAGCGCGAAGCCGATTCGCACGTGGAAGTGATCACCGCCGAAGACATCGGCAAGATGCCGGACAAGAACGTTGCCGATTCGCTGCAGCGCGTACCCGGTGTGACGATCAGTTCGGCGAGCGCCAATGAAGGCGGCTTCGACGAAAACGATCGGGTCAGCATGCGCGGTACCAATCCGAGCCTTACGCAGACCCTGATCAACGGGCATTCGGTGTCGTCGGGCGACTGGTTCGTGCTCAACCAGACCGGTACCGTCGGCCGCAGCGTCAGCTATTCGCTGCTGCCGTCCGAGTTGGTGGGACGCGTCGTTGTACACAAAACATCGCAGGCCAGCGACATCGAAGGCGGCGTGGCTGGTTCGGTCGACATCCAGAGCCGACGTCCGCTGGACTTCAAGAATCCAATCACCCTGGAAGGCACGCTCGGTGGCGTGTACGCCGAATTGCCGAGCAAGACCGATCCACAAATCAGCGCTTTGTTCAATTGGAAGAACGACAGCCGCAATCTTGGCTTCCTCGTGCAGGCCTTCAGCGAAACGCGCCACCTGCGTCGCGACGGTCAGGAACTGCTTGGTTACGAGAAGATCGCACCAGGTAGCGCAGTCGCGACAGCGCATCCGGATCTTGCGGGCGTGTGGTATCCGACCCTGGTCGGTTCGGCCCTGTTCGAGCAGGAACGCAAGCGCAAGGGCGGCCTCATCGATATCGATTTCCGCCCGACCGACAACCTGAGTTTCGATCTCAGTGCGTTTTCTTCAAAAATGGACGCGGCCAACTACAACCGCAACTACATGTTGTGGAATACGCATTTCATCAGCCAGGGTGCGGGCCAGTCGCCCGACGCCGGCTATGTCGTGCGCAACGGCACGCTGGTGCAGGCGAACTTCAGTCCGGTCGCTGGAACGACCTACGGCGTGTACGATCAGATTTCGCGTCCCGACGCGAGCTCGGATTCGAATTTCGTCAATCTTGATGCGAGCTTCCGCGTGACCGACGCGCTGAACTTCACTGGGAAGGTCGGCTCGACGCGCGGACATGGCAAGAACGATACGCAGGATGTCGCCGAGTGGAATACGGGAATCGGCACCGGGGCGGCGTACCAGCTCAACGGCATCAACAGCGCGGCGGATTGGTCACTCGGCAACGAAAACACCGGCAGTCCGATCAACAACTCGCTGGGCTGGATCTTCGGCGATCAGAACATCAACGTCCGCGACAAGGAGAACTGGTTCCAGGTCGATGGCGAGTACTCGCTGAATGGCGGCGCGCTGACCGCGTTGCGCTTCGGTGCGCGCCAGGCCGATCACGATCGCAAGTCGGACGGTGTCATCGGTCAAGGCCCCAGCGCCTCACCGTCGCCGTTCAACGCAGCCAACTATCCGGTCGGCTATCAGAACTATCCGAACGACTTCGGTGACGGTCTGGGCGGCAACTTTCCGCGCGACATCTGGTACTACACTGCAGATCAGCTGCACGCATTCAATGCGCAGTACACGAACCGTGATCCGATCACGCGCGCAGACTGGAACAGCGACTACGCGCTTGAGGAACAGAATCGCGCCGCGTACCTGCAGGCCGATTTCAGCGGCAACGGTTGGACCGGCAACGTCGGCGTGCGTTACGTGAAGACTGAAGAAAACGTCATCGCGAACGTCGCGGCAACCGCGCTGACACCGGGGGCGATCACGACGTCGGCCTTCGGTCCGTATCTGCCTACGCATTTTGACAATACCTACAATGACATTTTGCCGAGTGGCAACCTGAAGTTCGATGTCGCCGAAGACTTGGTCATGCGCTTTGCGGCATCCAAGACGATGACCCGCGCCGACTATTCGGCGCTGGCGGGCCCGATCAACCTCGGCGCACCGCCGGACCCCGGCGCGATCGGCAGTGGCAACGCGAGCAATCCAGACCTCAAGCCGGTGCGCTCGACCAACTTCGACGCATCGCTGGAATGGTATTTCGCACCGCGCTCCGTGCTCTCGGCAAGCCTGTTCCACATGAACCTGACCAGCTACATCGGCATCGGCCAGGTGTTGCGCACGTATCGCGCCTTCAATCAGGCCAATCCGAACGGATACGACGCGCAGTATCTGCTCAGCCAACCGGTCAACAGCAAAGGCACCGTCAAGGGCATCGAGCTGGCCTATGAACAGCCGCTGTTCGAAAACTTCGGCGTTGCTGCAAACTATACCTATGCCGATGGCGAGGAAACCGGTGGCGGTCCGCTGGTCGGAACCTCGAAGAATACCTACAACGTCAGCGCCTACTACGAGAACGAGACATTCAACGCGCGGGTCTCCTACACCCACCGTTCGAGCTTCTACAGCGGCCTGGACCGCCTCACCGCCTTCTACCAGGCAGGCGGCGGCAGCCTCTCCGCCGCGTTTGGCTACACGGTCAACGAGCACCTCAGCTTCAATCTGGATCTGTTGAATCTCAACAGCCCGACGCTGAAGTATTACGCCCTCAATACGGACCAGCCGCGCTCGATCTACGAGAACGGCCGCCAGGTCTACCTGACTGCGCATCTGCGCTTCTGAGCAACGACCCGCCGGCCCCGCAGGAAGCGGCGGCCGGCGGGTGGGAGCCTCCACCTCCAACGTGGCACACTTTGCGGGCTGGGGATTCTGGCCCGCTTTTTTTTGCGCTTTGAACGTACAAAGCAACTTATCTAATTTATCGCCGTGCGCCGCGAAGCGATGTAGAACTACGCAGCGAGCCATGCCGGTAAAAAAATTTTCCTTCAGCGCTGCTATGCAGTTTGCCAATGACACTCTTTGAGGTGTGCCGTGAAACGCTTGGATCCGCTTGCGTACGTGGTTCTGACCGGGTTGCTCGCACTGCTGTCGGCTTGCGCGCTCGCGCCGGCTGCGCCGCAGGTGGAGGAGCTCAAGCCACCGGCATTGATACCGGCGCCGAGGACACTGCAGCGACACGCGGGACAGCTGCGAATCGACGCTGCCACGCCCGTGCTGACGGCGACCGCGGATCCGGACGAAACGCGGGCGGCGAACTATCTGATTGATCTGCTGAAGCGCTCGCGCGGCTTGAGCCTGCCGCGCACAGCCGGCGCCGGCAAGACTTTCGCGATCCGCTTCACGATCGATGCGCAGGCACCCGTCGCGGGGACCGAAGCCTACAGCCTCGACGTTGACGCGCACGGTGTGTCAGCGCGGGCGCGCAATGCGGCCGGGCTGTTCTACGCGGCGGTCACGCTCGCGCAATTGATGACGCCGGACGCACAGCAAGGGCCGGTCGACATCGGCTATCTGCATATCGAAGACGCGCCTCGCTTCGCGTGGCGCGGTGTCATGCTGGATGTGGCGCGCCATCTGCTGTCAATCGCCGAGATCGAGCGCATCGTGGATGCCATGGCACAGCAGAAGCTCAACGTTCTGCATTGGCATCTGACCGACGATCAGGGTTGGCGCATTGAAATCAAGAAGTATCCCAAGCTGACCGCTGTCGGCGCCTGGCGTGTACCAGCGGGACCCGCAGCAGCAGCGGACATCGATCCCGCGACCGGCCAGCCGCGTCGCTACGGTGGCTACTACAGCCAGGAACAGATCCGCCAACTGGTCGCCTACGCTGCCGCGCGGCAGGTAACGATCGTGCCTGAGATCGATATGCCCGGACATGCGCAGGCGGCGATTGCCGCCTACCCCGAACTGGGCACCGGCGATACACCGCGCGTCTCCCCGGACTGGGGTGTGCACACCTACCTGCTGAATGTGGATGAATCCACCTTGCACTTCATGGAAAATGTGCTCGATGAAGTCGTCGAGCTGTTTCCCGGCCGTTACATCCATGTCGGCGGCGACGAAGCGGCGAAGGATCGCTGGCACGCATCGGCAGCGGTGCAGAAGCGCATGCGCGATCTCGGCGTGAAAGACGAAGCCGCGCTGCAGGCGTGGTTCATGCGCCGTCTCGATGCGCACCTGACCCTGCGCGGCCGGAAACTCATCGGCTGGGACGAAATCCTCGAGGGCGAATTGCCACCCGCCGCGACTGTGATGTCCTGGCGCGGCACGAAGGGCGCGATCGAAGCGGCGCGCCTGGGTCACGACGTCGTACTCGCGCCGCACCCGGACCTGTATCTGGACAATTTGCAGAGCAACCATGCTGACGAGCCGTCCGGCCGCCCGCATCTGGTGACCCTCGCCGACGTGTATGCCTTCAATCCGGTACCCGCGGAACTCGATGCGCAACAGGCGACGCACGTGCTCGGCGCGCAAGCGAATGCCTGGAGCGAGCACATGCGCACGCCGGAACGCGTCGAGCACGCGCTGTTCCCGCGCATCGCGGCGCTGGCCGAAGTCGATTGGTCGCCTCCGACGGCGCGCGACTGGAACAGCTTTCTGCAACGACTGCCGGCCCAATTCGCGCGCTGGAAAAAAATGGGCATTGCCGCTGCAGACAGCGCCTTCGCGGTCGAGATCGACCTACAAGCGGCGCAGGATATAGGTACGGCGCGCGTCACGCTGACCAATCAGGCGAGCGCCGGCAGTATCCGCTACACGCTGGATGGCAGCGAACCCCATGTGGAGTCGCTCGAATTTCGCGAGCCGCTCCTCTTGCACATGCCGCAAACGCTTCGCGCAAATACATTCGTGGAGCGCTATCCCATGGCGCAGGCGCGCGCGCGATCCATCGATCGCCGCAACCTGTTGCGTCGCAGCGCTGACGAATTGAGCGCGTGTCGCGACGGCGGTCTGCCGCTGCGCCTGGAAGACGACGCACCGCTGCTCGGCGAGCGTGCGATCTACCTTGTCGACATCTTCGACGCCTGCTGGCGCTGGCCCCGCGTCGACCTTGCCGACGTCGGTGCCATCGGCATCGAGGTTGGCAACATTCCGTACAATTTCCAGTTGTGGCACGACGCCGACAAGGTGGTCGTGCGCCCCACGGTGAGCCCCGACGGGGAACTGCAGATCGGTCTCGACGATTGCAACGGTCCGCCGCTACTGCGCCTGCCGCTGACCGTCGCGCGAGCCAACACCGGCGTGACGGGACTACGCGGGAATCTGCCGCCGACGACGGGCGTGCACGACCTGTGCTTTCGCTTCGGCCGTCCATCTGCGGAAACCCTGTGGGCGATACAGGCCGTGCAGTTATTGACGCGCACACAGGTCGCCGCGCCATAGCGGTCAGGCCACCGATGCGCCTATGGACGCGTCGAGGCAGCCATCCCGGCCTGAGTCGACAACCGCGGCACACGAACGTGGTATCGACGAGCGCAAAACACAGGACACCCGCACGGGCTGCGCGTGTCGCATGGCCCGACGGCACGTACTCCGACGAGCGACGACCTCGTGCAAGTGTGCTTCATCGTTAGTCGATCACAAGCTCCACCGCATGGGCAAGACCGTCATCGGTTAACGCAAAACGGGAGTCCGCTTGCACGCTTCCATCGAGCGTCAGGCGCGGCGATTCGCCGGCGCTGGCCCGTCGCACCTGCACGCTGTAAGTCGTCGCGACGTAGCGGTACATGAACGCAAAACCGGGCCACGCGGCCGGCAATCGCGGACTCAGGCGCAGGTGGGTGCCTTCGCGATGGATGCCGAGCAGCGATTCGACGATCAGGCGGTACATCCAGCCGGCCGAGCCCGTGTACCAAGTCCAGCCACCGCGGCCAATGTGCGGTGCAACCGCATAGACGTCAGCGGCAACGACGTAGGGTTCAACTTTATACGTCTCCACCTCTGCAGGCGTGGAGGCGTGGCTCAGCGGATTGATCATCGCGAGGAGTTCCCAGGCGCGCTCGATGCGCCCGGCTTCGGCGAAGGCCATCGCTGCCCACACGGCCGCGTGGGTGTACTGGCCGCCGTTCTCGCGCACGCCGGGTACGTAGCCGCGGATGTAACCCGGGTCTGGATCGGCGCGGTCGAATGGTGGATCGAGCAGCTGTATCAGTCGCGACTCATCGCGGACCAGGTGTTGGTCCAGCGCATCCAGAGCCGCCTCGCTGCGCGCGGTCGGCGCGGCCCCGGACAGCACCGACCAGCTCTGCGCGATCGCGTCGATGCGACATTCGCTGTTCGCGGACGAACCCAGCGGCGTGCCATCGTCGAAAAACGCGCGGCGATACCACGCGCCGTCCCAACCGTGGGTCTCAAGATTGCGCGCGAGTTCTTCCGCGGCATGCTCGCAGGTCTGCGCAAAGCCAGCATCGTCGTGCGCCTGCGCGATTGGAATGAACAATGTCAATACGCGATAAAGGAAGAAACCCAGCCACACGCTCTCGCCACGCCCTTCGATGCCGACGTGGCTCATGCCGTCGTTCCAATCGCCGCCACCGATCAGCGGCAGGCCATGCGCACCAAAGCGCAAGCCATGCTTGAGCGCGCGCACGCAGTGCTCGTAGATGCTGCCGTTTTCGTCGGAACGGATCGGCAGGTCGTAGTAGGAATCCTCGGCATGATTGAGGGCGCGGCCTTCGAGAAAGCCCACGCTTTCGCCGAGCAACGCCGCATCGCCGGTGCTGTCGACATAGCGACTCACGGCGTACGGCAGCCACAGGTAGTCGTCGGAACATTGTGTGCGCACGCCACGACCCGCCGGCGGATGCCACCAGTGCTGCACGTCGCCTTCGCGGAACTGGCGTGATGCGGCCAGCAGGATTTGTGCACGAAGCAACTCCGGCCGCGCATGCACGATCGCCATCGCGTCCTGCAGCTGGTCGCGGAAGCCGAACGCGCCACCGGACTGGTAGTAACCGCTGCGTGCCCAGAGGCGACAGCCGATCACCTGGTAGAGCAGCCAGCCGTTCACGAGCATGTTCAAGCCGATGTCTGGTGTCTGGACCTGCAGCTGACCCAGCGTCGCAGCCCAACCGGCGCTGATCGCATCGAGCGTCGCGCGCGCGGTTCCGGATCGGCGGAAGCGCTGCAGCAGAGCGCTGGCGTCCCCCGCATCGTTGCCGACGCCGAGGCGGAAGATCAGTTCACGCGCCTGCCCGTCGCCAAGTTCGAATGGAATCTGGATCGCGCCGCACGCATCCATCGCCGCGCCAACCCGACCGGACAGGCGCGTGCGACTCATCGAAGCGGGATCGCGCAGACTGCCGTTGCGACCTATGAACTCGCCGCGATCGCCGCTGATCGTGCGCGTTGCTTCATCGACATCAAAGAACGCGACTTGCTGGCCGAATTCAGCACTGTAGGCATTGCGCGCGAACATCGCCCCGCTGTCCGGATCCAACTCGGTGACCACGTGCATGCCGGTCTTGCAGCGCAGGTCGCCGAGCACCCATTCCACATACCCCGTGGCGGACAGCCGTCGCGCGCGGCCGGAGCGATTGCGCACGCGCAATTTCCAGAATTTTACCGGCGCGTCGGGTGATACATAAATCCACAACTCGCTTTCAATACCGTCTTCGCTATGCTCAAACACGCTGTAGCCGAAACCGTGACGCGTCGTATAGGCGCCACGGCCGCAGGCCGGCATCGGGCTCGGCGACCAGAAGCGTCCGCTGTCCTCGTCGCGCAGATAGTAAGCCTCGCCGACGCTGTCCGTGATGGGATCGTTGTCCCACGGGGTCAGGCGGAATTCGTGCGCATTGTCCTTCCAGGTATAACCGCCGCCGCTTTCGGAAACGATGCAACCGAAGTCCCGGTTCGCGAGCACGTTGCACCACGGTGCCGGAGTGCGGCGCTGGCGGTCCGTCTGGATCTGGTATTCGCGGCCGTCCGCGCTGAACCCGCCGATGCCGTTTTCGAGCAGGCGTGCCGGCGCGATGCGGGCCGGCACGTCGGGCGCTTCTTCGGCGCGCGCGCGTGCCGTCGCGATGGGTACCAGTCGCGGCACCGCAATATCTACATTGTCTCTTTTGCGTGCCTGCTCGGCGAGGGTCCCGCGCGTGTCCGAGACGATCAGGCGCGCGACTGCCTGCATCAGCATGCGATCTTCCTGCGGTATCTGCTCTGCGTTGCGCACGAAGATGCCGCCTGGCCGATCGAGCAGGTGGCTCTCGATGCCGGCAGCGATCAGGCCGATGATGTCGTCCTGCAATTGTTGCCGGTAGCTGCCACGTTCTTCGTTCCAGATGACCAGGTCGACCAGCAGTCCTTTCAGGCGCCAGTACGCGTGTGCCTGCACCATCTGGCGTACCAGTTCGATGCGTGCCGGGTCGCGGATCTGCAGCAACACGATCGGCAGGTCGCCGGAGATGGCGTATCCCCAGAGTCCGGACTGGCCGCGTCGGTTCTTGGCGATCAGCGAGGGATCGGCGCGCAGACTCGCATGGGGATAGATCAGATGCGCCGCCAGGCGGCCGTACAGCTGCGCGTCGGCGTCGCTGACGTTGATCTGGCGCAACACGACCTGGCTGTGCGTCCAGGCCAGGTCAAACACGCGATCGGCGAGGCGACGATCCTGGTATTTTTCCATCAATGCCAGACAGGCTTCACGCGTTGCGGCCATGCCGGTGACAAGATCGAGCGTCGCCGTCTGCTCCGGTTCCAGCACGATGCGATGGCGGATCGCGACGATCGGATCGAGCACTGAACCATCAGTATTGGACAGTGGGCCGGCCTCGCGCATGGCGCGTGCATGGCGCGCGTCGCCGCCGCGACCGACGAAGCGTGCCCGATCCGTCTCATAGGAGACTGCCGCGCTCTTCACGTCGTGCAAAGCCAGCAAATGGAACATGGCCGGGTTGTGTTCCTGCGCCGAGCGCGCGCGGCGCGTGCACAGGATTGCCTCGCGTCCTTGCACGATCTCTGTTTGCACGAACAGATTGCTGAAGGCCGGATGCAGCGCGTCGGCAATCGCGGGCGCGAGCACCACTTCCGCGTAGCTGGTGATCTCCACGACGCGGCGTTGACGCGAGCGGTTGATGATCCGCGTGCGGCGCAACTCGATGTCGTCTTCCGGGGAGACCACGATCTCCGTAATCGTTTCTATTTGCGCGCTGCGGCGGCGGTACTCCACACGCGCCTCGGTGAACACCGCTTCGTAGCCAACTTCATCGCGCGGCATCGGCTGCAAACCGATCGACCAGACGAGATCATTGTCCAATTCGCGCAAATACAGGAATGTTCCAAAATCATCACGCGTGGTGTCCTCGCGCCAGCGCGTGAGGGCGATATCGCGGCAGCGGCTGTAGCCACCGCCAGCATTGGTCAGCATCAGGTGGTAGTTGCCATTGCCGAGCAATTGCACGGCCGGCAATGCGCCATCGGCGTGACTGAACACACGCACCGGCACCTGCGGTGCCTCGTTCGCGCTGCGCAGGTCGACGCGTTCCGGGTCGACACTGTGGTAGCTGCTCGCTTTCGGCACACGTTCCTGCAGCAACAGCATGGTCGCCTGGAACTGCGGGTCAGCTTCGAAACGCGCCTGCATCGGCCGTTGCAGCAGGACTTGTTCGCAGGCGAGCAGGCTCATGCCCTGGTGGTGCGCCATATAGGAGCTCACGACCGCATGCGATTGGCCGCGGCGCAGTCGGGCCGGTGTGAAGTCAATCGCTTCGAAAAATCCCCAGCTGCCGAGCCAGCCGCGGCGCGCCATCGTTTCGAGATTGGCGCAAGCCTCACGCGGTGCGACCACCAGCGCCAGCGCGCAGGCGTAAGGCGCAATGACCAGATCTTCGGCGAGTCCGCGCTTGAGGCCGAGGCCGGGTACACCGAAGGCGCGATACTGATAGTTCAGTGCGGCGTCGGTCAGGTTGTAGCCCGACTCGGAAATACCCCAGGGCACATCACGCTGATGACCGTAGGAAATCTGCCGGCGCACCGCGGCGCGACACGTCGCATCGAGCAGTGTTCCCGGATACGAGGGCATGACCAGCGACGGCATCAGATACTCGAACATCGAGCCGCTCCAGGACACCAGCACCGGTTCGCCGCCGGATTGGGTCAGCAGACGACCCAGCGCAAACCAGTTGTCCTGCGGAATCTGACCCTGGGCAATCGCGAAGAAACTTGCCAGGCGCGCTTCGGAAGCGAGCAGATCGTAGTAGCTGTTGTCGCGGCGATGCTCGGACACATTGTATCCGATGGAAAACAGGTGCCGAGTGGAATCGTAGAGAAAAGTATAATCTGCGTCCGCGAAGCCACTCGCGCGCAGAGCCAGACCATGCAGTGCATCGCGGTGACGGGATGCAATCAGCGATGCGCCCTGGATGTTTTCGTGAGCCCGCTGCAGCCATGCCAGTTCCGCAGCATCGGCCGCGTCGCCCAGTTCGGCGCGCAGCCGCTCCAGCCAGTCGGTCGTCGCATTGGCGATGGTTTCCAGGTCCGGTATCGGCAGCGCATCCAGCGCGCGGGCGCAGCGCTCTGGTGCGTCCGCGGCAAACCAGGGCGCGAGCGTCAGCAGCGTATCCAGCGCGTCACGAATCTGGCGAACCAGCGCGGTCTGCCAGAACCCGCGCTGCGACGCGTCGTCACGCTCGACCGCAGGCAACTCGCGGCAGAGCGCATGGATGGCATCAAGCTCGGCGCGCAGCATGGCTGCACCTTGCACCGGCTTGCTGCTGGCGATTTCGATCCGGTTGCGCAGGCGCAGCACCGCCTCGGACTCGCTGCTGGGCGCATCGAGATTCGCGATGGTTTCGGCAAGGCCCGTGAGCACACGCGGACTGAGCACCGCGCCACGTCGGCAATGCAGCAGACCCTGGCGCAGGGTCAGCAGATGCGCGCTGAGGTTGCCGCTGTCGACCGTGGAAATGTACGCGGGCTGCAGCGTTCCGAGGCTGCGCGTATCGTACCAGTTGTGGAAATGTCCCCGATGCCGCGGCAGTCGCTGCAGCGTGTCGAAGGTCGCGCTGCAGCGTGCGATGAGACCGTCGAGCGTGAGGTAGCCCAGGTCGTTGGCGGCGAGATTCGCCAGCAAGGAAAGGCCAATGTTGGTCGGCGAGGTACGGTGCGCGATAACGGCGACCGGCAGTTCCTGGTAGTTGTCTGGCGGCAGGTGGTTGTCATCCGCGCCGACGTAACGCTCGAAGAACGCCCAGGTGCGCCGCGCGAGCATGCCGAGGAAGCGTTGCTGGCGCGCATCGAGCGAATCCTGAGCATCGTCGATCGGGCGGCTGATCCACCAGGCGGCGACCGGCGCGAGACACCACAGCGCGAGAACCGGCAGCGCAAACGGCAGGGCGCGTGGCCACCACGTGGCGAGTATCAACGCCGTGACCAGCGACAGCGCTGGTGCGATTCCCATTGTGCGCACGGTCGCGGCGAGGCTCACCGCTGCCTGGTGTTCGGCGACGGCAGATGGCGTCCATTGGAGCAGATTGCGCCCCGAGATATGGACTCGCCACAAGGTGCGCACGATCGCATCGAGGCTGAGCACCGCTTCGAACGGCAGGCAAGCCAGGTTGAATACGGCCTGCGCCGAGCGTTGCAGTGCGATACGCAGCGCGTTCGCCAGGTGATGTACCAGCGGCGCTTCGGCCGGCTTGTTGAACAGGCCGAGCAGCACGTCGACCACGGCCGGCAGCAGCACCACGACCAGCACCGCGCAGGTCCAGAAGGCGGGCCTGCCGAGCACGGACCAGCCCAGCAGCAGCAACGCGAGTAGAGCGGGCGAGACCAGGCTGCGGCGCAGATTGTCGAATATTTTCCATTGTGCAAGCCAGCTCAGCGGATTTGCTTCGCGCGCCCCCTCGGCGGCCGGTACGCGTCGTCCGAGCCAGCCGGCGAGCTGCCAGTCACCGCGCACCCAGCGGTGCCTGCGGCTGGTATCGACCAGGTAGCGCGAAGGATACGTTTCGTACAATTCCACATCGCTAAGCAAGCCGGAGCGCGCATAACAACCTTCGAGCAGGTCGTGGCTGAGAATGCGGTTGTCCGGAAATCGTTCCGCCATCGTGGCTTCGAAGGCGTCCACATCGTAGATGCCCTTGCCGATGAACGAGCCTTCGCCAAACAGGTCCTGATAAGCGTCCGATACCGCGCGTGTGTACGGGTCAAAACCAGGCTCGCCACCGAACAATTCGGCATAGCGCGAGCTGCCCGCGCCGGGGACGCTGGTGCTGACGCGCGGCTGCAGGATGCCGTAGCCGGTGCCGATGCGCCGGCCGTCAATGGCCTGCTGTGGGCGATTCAGCGGATGCGCCATGGTGCCGACAAAGCGGCGTGCCGACTCGCGTGGCAGCTGGGTGTCGGTATCCAGGGTGATCACGTAGCGCACGCTGTTGAGAAGTTCCGCGTCACCAATGCGCAAGGAAAAACGATCCAGTCCCTTGCCGCGCAGCAGGGCATTCAGATCGGCGAGCTTGCCGCGTTTGCGCTCCGCACCCATGTAGCGATCTTCCGCGGCATTCCAGGTGCGCGGTCGATGTAGCAGGTAGAAGCGATCTTGCCGCTCCGGGGCATATTCGGCGTTCAAAGCCGTGATGGCGGCTTCCGCTCGCGCCAGGATTTCCGCATCGCCGGGACGATCGATTTCCGCCGCGTCGGGAAAGTCGGTCAAAAGCGCAAAGTGGAGATTGTCGTCGCGGTTGGCGAGGAAGCGCACTTCCAGTGCTTCGACGAGTGCATCCGCGTCGGCGACGCTGCCGAGCAGGGTAGGTACCACGACCAGGGTGCGCGACTCGGGCGGAATGCCACGGGAGTAGTCCATGCGCGGCAACGGCTGCGCATCAGCGAGGGCTGCCGCGAGCCAGTTCATGACGGTCACCGCGAGCTGGCTGCCCGCAATGAGGATCAGCAAACCCGTCACGACCAGTAGCGCCGGCGTCACTTGGTCCAGCGCCGCGCGCATCAGCACGGTCGTGGCGAACGCCAGCGTGACGCTGCCGACGACCGTCAGGTAGATCCAGAGTGGAAAGCGTCCGTTGCGTCGCAGGCGCCATTCGGCGATCGAGCGCCGAACCGCCGTTGCGCTGGCCAAGCGGGCATAGCCGGCGCCTATCAGATAGTAGCCGACATGTGCTTCCGGCGCGGTCGTGCCTGCATCCCGCTGCGCCGCGGCGGCAAAATCCACGCAGCGCCGCGCGACATCGATTTCGCTGATCTTGCTGGCGCGCGCAACGCGCTCGATGACGTGGCGATATTCATCGCGACTGGAGAAATCCATTGCTGGATAAATGCCGGAAGGGTCCGCGCGCAGTACGCGTTCGGTGGCGCTCATGTCTTCGACGAACTCGCGCCAGTCGGTGACTGCCAGCAGACGCAAACTGCCGATGCTGTTGCTGATCGAGACCTGCTCCGAGGCCTGCAACTGATGCTCCATGTGGATCAGTTGCTCGATCGTGACCCCTTCTTCGGCGAGGCGCTGTTCGATCCAGGTCAAGGGCAGGGCCAGAGCTGCACCGTGGCCCTGCAGGCGGCGCGTCAGCTCCGCCACGTACGAACTCGACATCGGCGCATCGGAACGCGCCATGTCGGCGATCACCAGGATCAGGCTTTTCGGATCGGTCTGCGCGGTGGCGACCATGCGATCTGCCCAACTTTCGGCAAGATTGCGATGGATGCGATCACGCGCGATGCGCACCGCGACACGGCGCAGATTTTCGATCAGGGCCAGCCGCAGCATGATCGGAATGGCCCAGAGCTCGCCGAGATCCAGTGGCGTGATTTCCTGGTAGCTGGCGACGAAGCGCGCGAGGCTGCGCTGATCAACCCGACCGTCGCCATGTGCAATCGCTTCCAGCGCGATGTCGTATACGCGCGGCAAGCCGGCCGACGCGCCGCCGACGAGGCGCGGCAATTGCCAGCTGTATCCTTTTGGAAAATGCCGCTGGGCGGTGTGAATCTGCTCGTCGATCAAATAGTGGTTGTCGAGCAGCCAATCGCCAGCAGGACTGACGCTCAAGCCCGCCTGCAGGGCACCCGACAACAGCGCGCAGGCGTCATCGAGCACGTCCGAGTTGGACGCGAGCCGTTCCAGCAACCGGTCGCGGGCCTTGCCGGCGGCGATCCGGTGCGTCTGCGCCAGCACGCGCCCGTGCTGCTCCATCTGCTCGGCACTGAACAACTCAGCCCGCAGTGGTGCTTCCGAGACCGCCGTCTCGTCCAGCGTAGGCGTCAAATCCGCCCAGCGCCGCACCATCCTGGTGAGGCCTGACAGCATTCCCGGCATGCGCAACTCCCGTGCGTGAGACCGCCCCGCATGCCAGTCCCGGCAGCAGTTGCGGCGTGCGACAGCGCTCCATCGTCGCCTCCCCACCATAGGCGATTTCGACTGAGCGCGTGCTGAAGTGGGGCGGTTTCGATCGCCGGAGCAGTGGTGCAGTGCGGGCGCCCAGCCATCCGTGGCAGAATTCCTCTTGGCGGATTTCCCCATCAGGATTGCGAATCCGCCACCGGCGTTACTGCACTGGCGAGTTCAAGATAGCCACACCTACCACCGGAGCGGCTCCATGAAAACGCAGAATTCCACGTCACTGATTGGTCGTTTGTTCACCAAACCCGTATGGAACAGCGTGCTTGGCGTCCTGATCGCCGCCGTTTCGCTCACGGTGAACGCGCAGCAGGAACGCGCCCCGATCCGCAACGAGACGGTGCTGGTCGAGCCGCTTGCCGGTCGCGACTACAGCATGCGCATCGATCTGGCCGCGGCGCGGTTCGAGCGCTACGACGGCGATGTCACCGTGGTCGAATCGATCACGCTGCCCGGCAACTGCCGCACCGAACCCGCCAGCGGTCTGTGGCTTGCCGTCACGGGCGATACGCCGCACAGCCTGCGCCTGCTGCCGCTGGGACTTACCGACGGCGAGGCTCTGCAGACTGACACGCACGCGGATTGCCGCGACTCCGCGCTCGCCTTGCCGCCGAGCGTGCTCGAACGCATCGCCGCCAACGGCGGTGGAGTGATCTATGTCGATCGCGGCGATGCGCAGCTGGATCCGCAGCGCGGCCTTGCACGGCAGGTGCAGTGATGGTGGTGCGCGTCGGCGTGCTGGTGCATGAGTCGGTGATGCCGTCTTCGGCAACCACTCCACTGGATGTGCTGCGGGTTGCCAACAAGCTCGCGCATATCCAGCACCCCGGCGCGCCTGCTCCATTGCAGGTGCAACTGGTGGCGGTTCGTGGCGGCAGCGTGCGCACTGGGCTCGGCGTCAGTTTCGAGGCGGTCACCGCGCGGCCTGATGAGCTGGACGTGCTGATCACGACGGCGATCGAGTACAGCACCACGCACGGCCTGCTCGAACGGCTCGACGCGATGACCGCGGAACGCCAGTTGCTGCGGCGTTGCGCGGATGCCAATCTGCACATTTTCTCAGGCTGCAATTCTTCACTTCTGCTGGCGGAGGCCGGTTTGCTCGACGGGCGGCGTGCGACCACGAGCTGGTGGCTGGCGAACATGTTCCGCGAGCGCTATCCGGCGGTCGATCTGGCCGCCGAGGAAATGGTCGTCGAAGACGGCAACATCACCACCGCCGGTGCATCGACCGCGATCGACGAAATGTGCCTGCGCGTGGTTGAAATGGCGGGTGGCAAGGAGCTTGCGCACAACGTGTCGCGCCTGATGCTCGTCGACCGGCAGCGCCAGAGCCAGGCGCCGTACGTAAGCCTCGCGCTGGCCGAACAGCCGCGTCAGGGGGTCAGTGAGCGCGCCGAAAAGTGGCTGCAGAAGCGCTTGCACGAGACCATTTCGGTGCGCGATCTCGCGGATCACTGCCGGGTCAGTGAGCGCACCCTGTTGCGTCGCTTCCACATGGATTTCGGTGCGACACCGTTGGAATACGTGCAGAAACTTCGCGTCGAGCGGGCCAAGGCATTGCTTGAATCGACGCTGTTGTCGTTCGAGGAGATCGTCGGCCGCTGCGGTTATCAGGATGTGTCGAGCTTCCGCCGCCTGTTCAAGCATGTGGTCAGCATGACGCCGAACGACTATCGCGAGCGCTATCGGCTGCGGGGGCGTTGAGCGAGCAATCGGGAACTGCGGAGTGCGGGCCTCGCCTCGACGAAATGACGTCGCGGCGCGCCCGCGCATTTGTACAGGGCGATACGGACCGTCAGCGGACGGTTGCCTGATCCGACTGCCGACTGAGGCCAGGCGGATCGGAGCTGGATAGGATCAAGTGCTGCCGCGGCTCCGCGGCAAGTAAATCATGCAGCGGGCATTATTCAGTAATGGATTTGTCGCCTGCCGCACGTTACCTGCACCATGTCGCGCCGACGCTGCCTGATCGCCGCGCGACGTTCGACTTCCATCCTGAGGATACCCATGTCGACTGCCCACCGTATTGCGCTGACGCTGGCGATTGCCGCACTGGTCTCAACCGGCGCCTTTGGCGCGGATTTCGCCCGATTGACGCCGGAGCAGCTGGTCGAAGCGAAGGCGCATGGCGCCACGGTAGTGCACGACTACGGCAGCTTTGCGTGGGTCAGGGACAGTGGCAAGGGATTGAGCACGGAAGAGACGTTTTCCCTCGACCTGGGTGGACGACGATTCGATCCCCTCGCCGAAAGCGCCGCAAATGTTAGGGTCTACGATTCGGGCAAGGCGTTGCGCATGGTGCAGTTCGACGGCCCGACCCGGCAGCAGTGGCTGCAGACTCTGGCGGCAGAAGGCATCACCCCGGTGCAGTACATTGCACCCTTCAGCTATGTGGTCTGGGCCGATGACGCGGCGCTCGCGCGCGGCAAGCAGCAAGAGTCGGTGCGCTGGGTCGGCGATTTCCAGCCGCAATACAAGGCCGCCAACATGCTCAATGGCCTGGCACGCAACGAGGTGAAATGGCGCGCAATGCTGTATCGCGGCGCGGCCGTGAGCGACAGCGCGCTGCGCGCCAGCGGTGCTGGCGTGGGTGCACGCTCGATCATCGATCGGCAATTTGAAATCGTGGAAATCCAGGCAAATGCGCAGTCTCTGGAGCAATTGGCGAAGATGCCGGGCGTGTATGCGCTGGAGCCGGTGCCTCGCGACGGCGGCCTGCGTGCGGAGTTGGCCAATCAGATCACGGCGAACAACCTCAATGGCAGCAATCTGCCGGTACCCGGCTACCTGACCTGGCTGTCGGGGCTGGGCGTGAACGGCAATGGCGTGGTCATCGCCGCTGTCGACGGTGGCATTTTCGACACGCATCCCGATCTGGTCGGGCGCATGTTGCCTTGCGTTGGCGATACCTGCGGTGGCAGCGCCACGAATGCGCACGGCACGCACACCGCGGCGATCATGGCCGGCGACGGCAGTTCAGGCGTCAACGATGCGAACGGTTTTCGACGCGGTCTGGGCATGGCGCCGGGCGCCAAACTGGTGGAACAAGTGTATTCCCCCACCTTTCAACAAGCGGGTGGCATGCTCAAGCTGATGCGCCAGTCGAACGACAACGGCGCGTCGCTGTCTGGCAACAGCTGGGGTCCGGCCGGCAGTCCGCTGGGCTACGATGCCGATACGCGCCAGGTTGACGTGGGTACGCGCGACACCAAACCGGACATCGCCGGTGATCAGCCGCTGACCTACGTGTTGTCGTTCATGAATGGCAATGGCGGAACGAGCACCCAGGGCACGCCTGACGAAGCGAAAAACGTGATTACGGTCGGCTCGACCAAGGGACAGACCTCCGCCGGAGCGGTGATTGCTGCGTTCGATGACGTCTCCAGCAACAGCGCCCATGGTCCGGCGCTGGACGGGCGGCGAATTCCCCATCTGGTCACGCCGGGTTGCTATGTGGATTCTGCCGCCAGCGCGACGGGCTATCAGACCATGTGCGGCACCAGCATGGCGTCACCACAGGTCAGTGGTTCGGTTGCGTTGTTCATCGACAAGTACCGCGCGACGCATGCGGGGAGCTCGCCAAGCACGGCGCTGATCAAGGCGGCGCTGGTTGCTTCCAGCAAGGACCTCGTCGGCAAACTGGACGCCAGCGGCGGCACTCTCGGCCACCGACCCGACAGCAAGCAGGGTTGGGGCCGCTTGCGCGCCGACTGGATGCTCAATCCGGCTGCGTCAGTGCTGTACTACGATCAGGGAACGCAGGTGTTCGACAATACCGGCGAATCCTGGAATCGCACGTTCGCGTCGGCCAACGCGACGCTGCCTATGCAACTTGTATTGGTATATACCGACGCGCCGGGACATGGCCTCGGCGGTTCGACGCCGGCCTGGAACAACGACCTGGACCTGGAAGTCACCGCGGGCAGCACCATCTATCACGGCAATGTGTTTGCTGCGAACGGGTTCAGTGCCAGTGGCGGCGTTGCGGACAACAAGAACAATATCGAATCGGTCGTCCTCGATGCGGCGACGGTTTCCGCTGCCGGTTCGCTCAACGTGCGCGTCGTTGCGAGCAATCTGACGTCCGATGGCCTGCCCAACAGCGGTGACGCGACCGATCAGGATTTCGCGCTGGTCTGCGTCAATTGTCTATCGCAGCCGGATTACACCGTCAGTACCGACGCGGCGCCGCAGTCGATCTGCACCAGCACGACCACGTCGACATCGTGGCCGATCGCGATCGGCTCCAATCTGGGCTATGTCGACGCCGTCAACCTGTCGCTGATCGGCATTCCTTCCGGCGCGAGCGGATCCGTATTGCCCGCGCAGGTGACACCACCAGGCAGCAGCACGGCCAGTCTGAGCGCGCTGAATGCCGTCACACCGGGCAGCTATACGTTCCAGTTGCAGACCAGTTCGACGTCGGGAATCAAGCAACGCGACCTCAAGCTCATTGCAGCGAATGCCTTGCCCGCCGCGGCAACTCTGAGCGCGCCGGCCAACAACGCGATGAATGTCGCATTGCGACCGAGCTTTGCCTGGAGCGCATCGGTGCAGTCTGCCCAGTACCTGGTCGAAGTGGCCAGTGATGCTGCATTCGCCAATATTGTATTCAGCAGCACAACCGCCGCCACCAGCGCGCAGCCGACGGCCGATCTCGCCAGCAGCTCCACCTATTTCTGGCGCGTGCGTCCCAGCAATGCCTGCGGCGCGGATCCGGCGCCCGTCGCGTTTCAGTTCAGTACCGTTGCGGCTCCGGGCGATTGCAGTCTCGGCACGACAGCACACACGGTGCTGACGGACGATGTGGAAAATGGCGCGAATGGCTGGACTGCAGCGGCGGGCAGCGGCGCGACGACATGGGCGATCAGCACCACACGGCCGTTTGGCGGCACCGGTCATGCCTGGCTTGCGCAGGACATCGCGACCGTATCGGATCAGCGCCTGACCTCGGTCGATATTGCGCTGCCGACGGGACAGAATCCGCTCAGCCTGCAGTTCCAGAGCGATCAGACCATGGAGCCCGCGACGAATGGGTGCTGGGACGGTGGATTCCTGGAAATTTCCACCAATGCAGGCAGCAGCTTTGCGGCGATTCCAGCGGCAGCCATGCTCACCGATCCCTACAACGGCCCACTGGGCAGCGGCAATCCGGCTGCGCCGGCTCCGGCATGGTGCGGTGACCCGCAGGCCTATCTGAAGTCTGTGGTGGATCTGAGCGCTTATGCGGGACTGAGCGTACGGCTCCGCTTCCGCATGACCACCGACACCAGTACGGGCCGTCTGCCGAATGGCTGGTATGTCGACAATATCCGGGTGCAGAGCTGCGCCCCGCCGGCACCGGACAGCATCTTCGCCAACGGCTTCCAGTAAGGGCCGGCCTGTTGACCGTCGGGCGGGGCCCCAACGCGGCTCCGCTTTGCGTGAAATGCTCAATTCCCACCGTGCGCAATCGGGAGCCGTTCGCCCCGTTGGAACGCGACGGCCGCGACGCCGGATTTTCGTGAGCGACTTGGTTTGACCATAAGCACCGCTCGCCCTGATGCCTTGATCGGCGTTGGCGATCGAAGCATCCCCACGAGCGGCCGGCTTCGATAGCCAACAGAGAAACTGCTCGTTCGTCCCTGTGTTGCGTGCGCATCCGCGTTGGGGTGTCGACGATACGCCGCCGCGACATGGTGGCTTTCCGGAATAGACTGAGTGGACAACTACCTCCTCTGCCATGGTCGAACTGGCCGGGGGCATGATCGGGTGCGACGACGCGTGTTCGTTTTGTGGAGAGCGCGACGTTTCCATGCCTAGTTGCCACGACCCTTGAGCACGCCATGCGCACACCATCGCGCGCAATCGCCTTGTTTTTTGGCATTTCGGCCTTCGGCCACGTTGCTGCGGCCACGTGGATCCGCACCCGCGAGCTCAGCGCCCTGCCGCCGCTGACTGCATCTTCCGTGCAATTGGGCAGCAGCGTCGCGGTGGATGTGAATGTCGTCACGCGCGCTGCGACGGTTCTCTACATCGGCGCGCCGTATCAAGCCGTCAATGGCGTGTCCGGTGCGGGTGTCGTGTATGTCTACGCGCCCGGCAGCGGCCCTGGCGGGTGGACGCTGGTTGATACCGTAACTGCGCCAGTCCCGCAGGCCGATGCGCATTTCGGTGCGACGGTCGCCGTCTCGGGACTCAAGACCCTGATTGTCGGATCGCCTGATTGGAACAACGGTGCGACCGTGGATGCCGGCAGGGTGGATTTCTTTAAAGATGTGGGATTCTCGTCGCCGGATATCGTCGCCAACGGCAGCGCTTCCGGCAATGGCGGTCACTTCGGGCGCGCCGTCGCGATCAATGGCGACTACGCCGCCGCGAGTTCGCCCGGTGCGGGCGGTGGCGCGGGTTGCGTATTCACCTTCCACCGCAACCAGACCACCTTCTTCTGGGAGTTTGACAACAGTATTTGTGGCGCCGGCAGCGATGCGCTCGGCGCGTCGGTTGCGATCCTTCAGACCGCCTCGGATTTCTACCTGCTGTTCGCCGGTGCACCCGGACATGCACAGGGTGGATTTGCGGCCGCCGGAGCGGCCTATGCTTATGCGCCGGTCAACAATGCGCTGCAGGTGGTAGGAAATTTCAGTGCGCCAAACCCGGCGCTTATCGACAGCTTCGGCACGGCGATCGCCGCGGATGCGAACTTTGTATATGTTGGTGCAACGGGTCGCGATCTGTCCGCGGTGGGTCGCACGGGATCGGTCAGCGTGTTCAAGCCCGCGTTCATCATTGGCTACGATTTCGTCCGCGAGATCTTTCCCGCCACGCCTCGGCATGCCGGTGACCTGTGTGGAGCGACGCTTGCGGTCGATGTTGTCCGCAGTCAGTTCATCATGGGTTGCCCGGGTAGCGACGGGTTGGTCAGTGGCGAGGGCGCAGCGCGCGTAATGAGCCAGATTTTCCCCTACACCGGTACGCCATCGTGGAGTCAAAGCCTGCTCGGCTTTTCTGACTTGCCGCATGGCGCCGACGAGCTTGGACGCAGTGTCGCCGTGGTTGGTGACCGCGCTTTCGTCGGTGCGCCCAAGCGCGACATCAGCCTTGACACCGACCATGGTGCGCTGGAGTTGTTCTCGCCCGAGCTGATCTTCGCTAACGGATTCGACGGCGTACTCGAATAGGCGCTGCGATGGCAGCACACTCCGGATGTATATTGCGCATCGGCAGCGCCGTCGCGAAGACTGCGCGGCTTTGTCGCCCGCTCCGGAGTCTCGATGCCCGCCAAAAATTCCCCAGTACCGGCGCAGAATTTGCGCGATCCGGGATTGCCGCCCGAACAACGGGAAATCGTGCTCGCGGCGCTCGCGCGTTACCGGCAAGTTGCCGGTGCTCTGCTGCCCTTGCTGCACGCCATACAGGACCAGCTGGGCTGGATTCCAGCGGACGCGGTGCCGTTGATCGCCCATGGTTTGAACCTGTCACGCGCCGAAGTGCATGGCGTGATCAGTTTCTACCCGCATTTCCGCACGCAGAGTCCCGGAAAACACATTGTGCACCTGTGCCGTGCCGAAGCGTGCCAGGCGATGGGTGCAGGCGAACTGGAGCGGCACGCGAGGCGCCGTCTCGGCGTGGATTTCCACCAGACCAGTGCCGACGGCATGATTTCGCTGGAGCCCGTTTTCTGCCTCGGCAATTGTGCCTTGTCGCCAGCGTTGATGATCGATGAGCAGTTGCATGGCCGCGTCGATGCAGCACGTTTCGATGCGTTGATCGGCGCGCTGCGGAGCGGCACATGACGATCACGGTGTATGTGCCGGCCGATTCCGCGGCATGCTCGGTCGGCGCTGAAGAAGTCGCGCAAGCGTTGCAGGACGAAGCAACCCGTCGCGGAATCGACCTGCACGTCGTGCGCAACGGGACCCGTGCCCTGTTCTGGCTGGAGCCGTTGATCGAAGTCGATACCGGCACCGGTCGCATCGCCTACGGGCCGGTGCAGATCGCCGACGTGAGCCGCTTGTTCGACGCGGATTTCCTGCACGGCGGCCCGCATGAATTGCGTCTGGGCGTCATCGATGAAATACCCTATCTTGCGCGCCAGCAGCGGTTGACCTATGCGCGCCTGGGCGTGATCGAGCCCTTGTCCCTGATGGACTATGCCGCGCATGAGGGCTGGCAGGGCCTGGCACAGGCATTGACGATGTCGGGCGCGCAGATCATCGGGGCTGTCACCGAATCGGGCCTGCGCGGCCGCGGTGGCGCCGCGTTTCCGGCAGGTATCAAATGGAAAACCTGCCTGGATGCGCAATCTGCACAAAAATACATTGTCTGCAACGCGGATGAGGGCGACTCGGGTACCTATGCGGACCGCCTGACGCTCGAAGGCGATCCCTATTCGCTGATCGAAGGCATGCTGATCGCTGCGCTGGCGGTCGGAGCGACCCAGGGTTATGTGTACGTCCGCAGCGAATACCCGCAGGCGTTCCGTACTTTTTCCGCCGCGATCGAGCGGGCGCGCGAGGCGGGCTATCTTGGCGAGAATGTCCGCGGGAGCGGGCATCGCTTCGAACTGGAGGCGCGTCTCGGTGCGGGTGCCTACATCTGCGGCGAGGAAACTTCGTTGCTCGAGAGCCTTGAGGGACGACGCGGGCAGGTTCGCGTCAAGCCGCCGTTGCCGGCAATTTCCGGCCTGTTCGGAAAACCTACCGTTGTCAACAATGTGGTAACGCTCGCGACCGTGCCGCTGATTCTCGCGCGCGGCGCAACGTATTACCGCGACTACGGCATGGGGCGTTCGCGCGGCACGCAGCCGGTGCAGCTGGCCGGCAACCTGCTACGCCCCGGTCTTGTGGAGGTCGGTTTCGGAATCAGTCTGCGCGAACTGTTGTACGACTTCGGCGGTGGCAGCGCGAGTGGCCGACCGTTGCGCGCCGTGCAGATCGGCGGACCGCTGGGCGCGTATCTGCCAGCCGCGAAATTCGATGTCGCACTGGATTACGAGGCCCTCGCGGCGGTTGGCGGAATGCTCGGCCATGGCGGCATCGTGGCCTTCGACGATACGGTCGACATGGCCGCGCAGGCACGCTACGCGATGGAATTCTGCGCGATTGAATCCTGCGGCAAATGCACACCGTGCCGGATCGGGTCCACGCGCGGCGTGGAAATCATCGATCGGCTGCGCGCGGGCATCGACCGGGCAGGCAACGAAACCTTGTTGCGCGATCTCTGCGACACCTTGCTGCATGGTTCTCTCTGCGCGCTCGGCGGCATGGCGCCGTTCCCGGTATTGAGCGCGCTGGATGATTTTGCCGAGGATTTCGCCGCGTCTCGTCCAGGCTAGATTCGCTGCTCCGCGCGGTGCGCGGAACTTGAATGTGGAGTACGAAACATGTTGTCCATTGTGGAAAAAGATCTGGGTACTCCATTCCGGATTCCCGTACTGGGGCAGGCGCTCGTCGAGCTGGAGATCGATGGGGTTGCAATCCGCGTGCCCGCCGGCACGTCGGTGATGCGCGCGGCAGCACTCGCCGGGACGCAGATTCCGAAACTGTGCGCGACGGAAACGCTCGACGCGTTTGGCTCGTGCCGCCTGTGTCTGGTCGAGATCGAGGGGCGCAAAGGCTATCCGGCCTCCTGCACCACGCCGGTCGCCGGTGGCATGCGCGTACGCACGCGCAGCGACAAGCTTGCCGGACTGCGGCGCAACATCATGGAATTGTACATTTCGGACCATCCGCTGGATTGCCTGACCTGCCCGGCGAACGGGCATTGCGAACTGCAGGACATGGCCGGCGTCGTCGGCTTGCGCGAAGTGCGATACGGCTACGCCGGCGCGAACCATCTGGCGTCGCCGAAGGACTTGAGCAATCCGTATTTCAGTTTCGATCCCAGCAAATGCATCGTGTGCTCGCGCTGCGTGCGCGCCTGCGACGAGGTGCAGGGTACGTTCGCTCTGACGATCCAGGGGAAGGGGTTTGAATCCGTCGTTGCGGCCGGGCCGACCGATTTTCTCGATTCCGAATGCGTATCCTGCGGCGCCTGCGTGCAAGCGTGCCCGACCGCTACCCTGATCGAAAAGTCGGTGATTGATCTGGGTCAGGCGGAGCACAGCGTCGTGACGACCTGTGCCTACTGCGGCGTCGGTTGTTCGTTCCGCGCCGAAATGCAGGGCGAAACGGTCGTGCGCATGGTGCCCAACCAGGATGGCGCCGCAAACCACGGCCATGCCTGCGTCAAGGGGCGCTTCGCCATCGGCTACGCGACGCACGCGGACCGGATCACAACGCCGATGATCCGCGCACGCATCAGCGACCCCTGGCAAGTGGTCAGCTGGGAGCAGGCGATCTCCCACGCGGCTGCCGAATTCCGTCGGCTGCAGAAGGAGCATGGCACCTTCGCGGTCGGCGGCATCACCTCGTCACGCTGCACGAATGAAGAAACCTATCTCGTGCAAAAGCTGGTGCGCGCAGCGTTCGGAAACAACAATGTAGACACGTGCGCTAGGGTCTGCCATTCGCCGACCGGTTATGGACTCAAGCAGACACTGGGTGAATCGGCTGGAACGCAGGATTTCGATTCGGTGGAATCCGCGGACGTGGTGCTGCTGATCGGCGCAAATCCCACTGACGGGCATCCGGTATTCGCGTCGCGTCTGAAGCAGCGTCTGCGCGCGGGTGCACGCCTGATCGTGATCGATCCACGGCGCATCGATCTGGTGCGCTCGGCGCATGTCGAAGCCGATTTTCACCTGAAGCTGAAGCCGGGCACCAACGTCGCGGTGCTCAACGCCCTGGCGCATGTGATCGTGACTGAGGGTCTGCTCGACGCCGCGTTCGTCGCAGCGCGCTGCGAGACCGCGGCCTACTTGCGCTGGAGTACATTTGTTGCCAATGCCCATTATTCCCCCGAAGCGCTGGAGGCGGTTACCGGCGTGCCGGCGGCGCAATTGCGCGGTGCTGCGCGTCTGTACGCAACAGGAGGCAACGCGGCGATCTACTACGGCCTCGGCGTGACGGAGCATTCGCAGGGTTCCACCGCGGTAATGGCGATTGCCAACCTCGCGATGGCCACCGGCAACATCGGCAAGCCTGGCGCCGGTGTCAATCCCCTGCGTGGCCAGAACAACGTGCAGGGCTCGTGCGACATGGGTTCGTTTCCGCACGAATTGCCGGGCTATCGGCATATTTCCGATCCCGTCGTGCGCGGCGATTTCGAACGCGCCTGGCAAGTAACGTTGCACGACGAGCCAGGTCTGCGCATTCCCAACATGTTCGAGGCGGCGCTGTCCGGCGAGTTCAAAGGCCTTTACATCCAGGGCGAAGACATCGCCCAATCGGATCCGAATACGCAACATGTCACCAGCGCACTCAGCGCGATGGAATGCATCGTGGTGCACGACCTGTTTCTCAATGAGACCGCGAAATACGCCCACGTATTTCTGCCCGGATCATCCTTCCTGGAAAAAGACGGAACGTTCACGAATGCAGAACGCCGCATTTCGCGGGTGCGCCGCGTGATGCGTCCGGCCGCGGGCTACGCCGACTGGGAAGCGACCCAGCTGCTAGCGAACGCTCTCGGCTATCCGATGCACTACACGCATCCCTCGGAGATCATGGATGAGATCGCCGCGTTGACGCCGACTTTCAAGGGTGTGAACTACGCGAAGCTTGATCAACTCGGCAGCATCCAGTGGCCTTGCAATGACGCGCAGCCCGACGGTACGCCGACCATGCACGTCAACGAATTCGTTCGTGGCCAGGGACGATTCATGCTCACCGAATACGTGCCGACCCGCGAAAAGGTCAACGCACGCTTTCCGCTGCTGCTGACCACCGGCCGCATCCTTTCGCAGTACAACGTCGGTGCGCAGACGCGGCGCACTGCCAACGTGGTCTGGCACAGCGAGGATCGACTCGAAGTGCACCCGCAGGACGCGGAAGACCGCGGTATCAAGGAAGGCGACTGGTGTGGTGTTGCCAGCCGAGCGGGCGATACCGTGTTGCGCGCGACTATCACCGACCGTGTCGCCCCCGGTGTCGTGTATACGACCTTCCATTTTCCAGAATCCGGCGCAAACGTGGTGACCACCGAGAATTCCGACTGGGCTACCAACTGCCCCGAATACAAAGTCACCGCCGTGCAGCTCACGCGGGTGAATCACCCGTCCGACTGGCAGCGCCAGTTTCGTGCTCTGGATTCCCGACAGCAGGGCTTGCTGCCGGCCGCCGCGCACGCCGATGAGCGGGTTGAAGGCACGTGAGCGTGCGCTTCCGAAGGACCCTCTGGTTCGGTCAGTTGGTGCAGAGCGGCATGGACATGCGGCACGTCGCGGGGTCGGTCGCATGACGCGTGCGCCGCCACCGGACGTGGCCGGATCCTCTCGCAGCGGAACGGCGTTGCGTCGCGTAACCCGCTGGCAGCATGGCGTAGCGGAATCCCGTGTCGATGCCCTGGCCGAAGAAGTGCCGATCGCGGTGTACTGCAACGGGCGCCCATTTGCCGTGATGCTGGCCAGCCCGAGCGACCTTGAGGATTTCGCGCGCGGATTCGCCTTGACCGAACGACTGGTCGACTCGCTGCAGGACATTGTGGATATTGCCATTTCACGGCGGATTGACGCCATCGAGATTGCGCTCACGATTTCCGAGCGCTGCGCCGCACGTCTGGTCGATCGTCCGCGCGCGTTCGAGGGTCGCAGTGGCTGCGGTATTTGTGGCACGCGCGAGGTGGATGAACTGCTCGGCCTACCGCCGCGATCGGGCAATCCGGTGTCGATCGCCGCCGTTGCGCTGCGTGCGGCGCTGGAACGGTTGCCTATCGAGCAGCCGCTCAATCAAATCACCGGCGCAATGCACGCTGCCGCCTGGTGTGACGTGGGCGGAAGCTTGTGTCACCTACGCGAAGATGTCGGTCGCCACAATGCATTGGACAAGCTGATTGGCGCGTTGCTGCTTGAGCGCACTGATCTGAGCCGCGGTTTTGTCCTGCTCACGAGCCGTGCCAGCTACGAGATGGTCATGAAATCGGCCCGCGCCGGCATCGGTTTGCTGGTTGCCGTCTCGGCGCCGACTGCACTCGCGGTCAGCCTGGCGGACAGCGCTGGCATCACCCTGATCGGCTTCGCGCGCGGTGCCGATTGCACCGTGTATACCCATTCACAGCGATACATTGCCCCATGAGCAACGACCACCTGGTGCAGATGGCCAACGATATCGCAGCGAACATGGCCGCCGAAGGCGACCGGACTCAGGTCATTGGCGCGATAGCCACGCATCTGCGGCGTTACTGGGAGCCACGCATGCGCGCGCGCATCATCGCGCATCTTGCCAGCGGCGGTGATGGACTTGCGCCGTTGGCGCGCGCGGCAGTCGAGCATCTGCGCGGCCTTTGAAGGGCCGTCGTCGAGACTGAAATCGGCGCCTTCCGCCTGCGTTCTCCAAGGATTTCTTCCGTGCTCACACTACGCGGCGACTTGCACGGCGCTGGCGCAATGAAGGCTGCGTTGGCCGCACCGGGCCGGCATTCGAAGCGATTCGCCGGCAATCGAGCGACGCTGGTCCACGTTGCTTCAGCGACACGGGTCCTGTCCGAGATTGCGTTCGTACGTGGACACATCCTCATCGCGCGCATGGCCTTTGCGATCGCTCGCGCTGGCCGCGTGTATCCGCTTGCACGCGTCACTGCGTGAAAGCGCGCGCGCGGTGACCGGCGTCAAACTTCCTGCCGATGCGGTCGCCCGGCCTTTCTTCCTGCGGCCCGGTGCTGAGTCCCCGACGATGGCCGTCGGGCAGGGTCCGTGCTGGTAGAAAATTTCGCCGTTGCCTGCGCGGCATTCCCAGGATTCGGCGAGCGGCACGCTTCCCTCTGCGTGTCGGCGACTACGCCCGGTTGCACGCGTCGATCGGGTCCGTGATGACATCGACGGCGATTTTCTGGCTTCGCTCAGGCCGTAGTCCGGCGCCTTGCCCGGTGGCGGTGCCGGTTCGATTGCGATTTTCTGTTGCGTTACCGCAGCAGGACACGGCGTTGCCTGATACGCGACTAGGCCCTGCGCATCGATGCACTTGTATACGGATTCAGCGTGCGCCGACGCCTGCATCGCGATGGCCCATACCAGTGCGGATATCAGCCAACGCGGATGAGGCGCTCGTGCGTATGCGCGGAACGTCCACGATCGGTCCATGTGTACGAGCTCCCTGTGCCGGCGGCTGGCCGACTCGACACAGGATCGCCGCTCGCGCTGCACTGTGCATCGGTGATTCCGTCGGTGCGGGCATCGGAAAATTCCGAAACTATCGAATCTCCGGACCGCGTGACTGCGGCGAACTCAAGAGAACCCGCCATGAAATGCGCACCGCAACGATTCAGGCAAACTTTGCCGCGAGTTTCGGATAGCGCGCTTCCAGGTCGTCCTCGGACCAGCTTTCGCCGCGCGGCTGAGTTGCGGGCGCAGGGGCGTCGCGGGGAAATGCGTCCGCGCGGGCTCCACTGACTTCCGCCCAGGCGCGTGCCGCGGCGCGATGAAAACCGGGAATCTGGCAATTGGCTTCGTCGAATTCGACGAGCCGGGCCAGGGTCTCGGGATCGGCAAGTGCGGCTTCGTAGACTCTCTCGCCGCGGGATATCAGCCAGCCGCGAAAATCCGCGAAGCCTTCGTCATCGCAGCCGCCCCCGATCAGATGTGCGGCGCCCCACAGATTCCAGCACAAGGCACGATTGTGGTATTCGCAAAATGTACGATCGAAGTCGACGATCGACCCTGCTGCGAGCTTGGTCAGCGCTTCCATGAGGATCTCGACGTGCTGCTCCGGATCGCCATCGGCGGCGCGGCGGGAGAGGTCGATGATCTTCCAGAACTCGGTTTTGTCCATGGGTGCGACGGCGGCAACACGCTGATGGGAATGGTGACGTACCCGAAGCCGGGCAGGCGCTCGGGTTCGTCATTGTGCCCATCATCGCACAGCCGTGCACCGACTATTTCAGGTGCGTCTCGAACAGCTTCAGGATGCGCGTGTATTCGTCGCGCCAGGCGCTGGCATGGGTGAAGCCGTGTCGCTCCAGGGGATACGGTGCCAATTCCACATTGTCCTTGTGCAACTCGATCAGATGCTGGAACAGGCGCACCGAGTCCTGGAAAAACACGTTGTCGTCCATCATGCCGTGCGCGATCAACAGTGGACCTTTGAGGCCTTGCGCGAATTCGATGGGCGAACTGTTGCGGTAGGCAATGTCGTCGATTTGCGGCGTATTCAGGATATTCGCGGTGTATTCGTGGTTGTACTGGCTCCAGTCCGTCACCGGTCGCAACGCGGCGCCGGCATGGAATACTTCCGGCGCCTGGAACATGGCCATCAATGTCATGAAGCCGCCGTAGGAGCCGCCATACAGTCCGACGCGATGTGCGTCACCTTCGTGATTCTTGACCAGCCAGTCAACGCCATCGATGAGGTCTTCCAGTTCCGGGTGGCCCATGTTGCGATAGATCGCGGTGCGCCAGTCGCGTCCATAACCCTCCGAGGCGCGGTAGTCGAGGTCGAGCACCAGATAGCCCCGCTCGGTCAGCAGGTTGTGGAACATCTGCTCGCGGAAATAATAGGGATACGACAAGTGCGTGTTCTGGGTGTAACCGGCACCGTGCACGAACAGCACGATCGGACGCTTGGCGCCATTTGCGCTATTTGCAGGTTTGTAGAATTTTCCATAGATTGGCGACTTGACGTGGCTGGACGGGACCTGCACGATCTCCGGCGCCTGCCAGGTGATTGCGCGGAACTCCGCGCTGCGTGTGTCCGTAAGTTCACGCGGACTGCCGCTGCCGTCTGCCTGCACAAGGCCGATCTGCAGGGGCAGGTAGCTCGACGAATGCGACACCAGCAGTTGCGTGCCATCCGGGGAAACGCTGAACGCGTCGGCGCCCTGATAGCGCGTCACACGCTGCAGTTCGCCCCCGTCGACCGCGACGCGATATACGTCGTAGGCATACGGTGACTCCACATTGGCGTGCACGTAGAACCAGCGTCCATCCGGTGACAGGACCGGCGCCGATACCTCAAAGCGGCCTTTGGTCAGTGCGCGTGCCTTGCCGCTCAGCGGCTTGGCGTACAGTTGTGCAAAACCGGATTCTTCCGAAACGTACCACAGCGAGCGACTGTCGTTGAGCCAGCCGAACTCGTTGAAATTCCAGTTGATCCAGGCTGAATCGGTCAGCCGGTGCTGGCTGGTGTATTCGGGCTTGCCCGCTGCGACGCTGGCGATCCAGCGATCCTTGTTGTCAGTCGCGCGAAGCATCACGGCCGCATTCGCACCGTCGCGGGCGAAAACGATGCCGGCGATCTGCAGCGGTCGCTCCTTGGGGTCGCCGTTCTCTTTCCCCTTGGCACTGTCTGCCGCGCCCTTGCTGTCTCGGTATGCGTGCTGGTCCTGCGCAGACTTCGCCGGCTTTCCTGCACTGGCGCGCGCATCCGCGGCTTGTCGATCGGTCATCGGCATCACGGAGGTGATGGTCGATTCCACAAGGTGGCGCTTTTCATTTTCTTCGCGCACGCCGCGGAGCGGGTCGTCGTGGATGCCTGGCAGGTCAGCGCTGGACATCGGACTCATTTTTCGCGTGGTGAGGTCGATGTGCCAGAGGGTTTGCGGAACCAGATCGCCGCGACCGACGCGCGTGCGCGTGTCTTCCACTTCCTCATAACCGGATTCGGTCACATAGACCGGCATCTTGCCGGCGCGCCCGGCGTCTGTCGCCTTCGGGGTCGTCACCACGAGCAGCCAGTGACCATCGGGCGACAGTGCCGAGTCGGTGATCTGCACATCGTCGCCCAGGAAAAAGGGCGACGCGACGCGCGTCGCGTCGGCTTTGCGCAACTCTTCCGCATGCTGGCGCAAGGTTTCCTTGTTCGCATGATCCTCACGCAAGGTGTTGATCAGTCGCAGCTGCAGCTGTTCGAAATCGTTGGCCTTCTTGTCGAGTGGATCTTTCTCGGTTTTGACTTGTGCAGTCAGTCCGTTGACCCCGGTCGCAAAATCGTAGCTGTACCAGTCGTTGCCGTTGCGATACTGCAATTGTCGTGCGTCGGCGGAAAACTGCGGTACGGATTCGTCCTGCGCTGTGCGCGTAATCTGCAGCAGACGACCGCTTGCGACCTCGCGCACGAACACATCGCCATTGCGGATGAACGCTGCTCGCGTGCGGGGCAGGTCATAGACTGCGTTGGCCGCATCGAGATTGGCGCGATCGGTCGATTCCGCGACGTGATCGGCACCATCGCTCAGTTCGATCCGATGCTGATCCCGGATCGGAGAATCCTTGCGCTTCACGGTGTAGTACACCGCGCGCCCGTCGGCGGCCCAGTAAGGCGCTTCGATCGCGGCGCCGATCCAGTCGGGTTCGGCCATGATCTGGTCCACGCTCAACGCGGCGCGCGCGTGCGCTGCGGGCAGGGTCAACAGGGCTGCGCAAAGCGCAATGTGCAGACGCATGGTGCAGTCTCCGGAGCCGGCAAAGGGCCGAATATACCCAAGCCCGCGCGGATGCGGCATGGCCAAATGGCAGGGGTACCGTTGTCGGAGGCGCGCGGGCTTGGCAAATGCCGGCGCAGCGGTCAGCCTAGGCGTTGATCTTCTGTGGAAATCCTCGATGACCCTGCCTGCTGTTGAACTGCAAACCGGCGCAGAACCGCGTCACAGCGTGATCTGGTTGCACGGCCTCGGTGCCGACGGGCACGATTTTGAGCCGATCGTGCCGGAGTTGGTGGGGGCGCAATGGCCGCCACTGCGTTTCGTCTTCCCGCACGCACCGGTACGTGCGGTCACGATCAATGGCGGTGCGCGGATGCGCGCGTGGTACGACATCGCGGCGGTGGACATTGCCGCGCGCCAGGACGAAACGGGCGTGCGCGAATCAATCGCCGCAGTCGAGGCGCTGATCGCCCGGGAAATCGAGCGCGGCGTACCGGCGGCGCAGGTACTGCTGGCCGGCTTCTCGCAAGGCGGTGCGGTGGTGCTCGCGGCCGGATTGCGCCACGCGCAGCGCCTGGCCGGCATCGTCGCCTTGTCGACCTATTTGCCGATTGCGCCAACCACCGCGGCGGAACGCAGCTCCGCGAATGCCGCCGTACCGGTCTTTATGGGGCACGGCAGCCACGATCCAGTGGTACCGCAATTGCTTGGCACACACTCTCGCGATCACCTCGTGGCCCTGGGCGTGCCGGTCGACTGGCACAGCTATCCGATGGCACATCAGGTCTGTGCGGAGGAAATCGCCGATTTGCGGCGGTGGATGGGTGCGCGGTTGCACGCCTAGACGCGGCATAATCGCTGTGCGCCGGACTTGCGGCGTGCGCCGCAGCCGGCAACGGCCGGGATGCGTTGCGCAAAAGATATGGATCCACAACCGCGGCGCCGGGGAGGGCGAATGCCGGACGCTGATCACGAGCGCAGCGCGCAGGAGACTCGCGAGACCGAGCCCTCACCCGCCTGGCTGCCGGATTTCTGCAACTGGCGTGTCCTGTTCGTCCTGATGGTGGTCGGCGAACTCGTCGCACTGGTCGTGGTGATTGCGCCCAGCCATGTCGAAACGCCGAGCTGGCAGCGACTCGGTGTCGCGAGCCTGTTCGTGCAGTGGCTGGCGTTGGTCTGGACTGTCTGCCTGTGCAAGGCGCGTCCCTGGTTGCTTCGGCTCACTCCATGGATTGGGGAGTTCGTCGCCTATCTGGTCATGGTCGGCGTCACCGCGCTGGCCAGCTGGCTGCTTTTTTCGATTGATCACGCGCTGAATTTCGGTCTGACCGTCGAGGAACCGTTGCTCGCACGCTTCGTGCTGCGCAACAGCGTGATCTGCGCGCTGATTGCCGGCGCGCTTCTGCGCTATTTCTATGTGCAGGAACAGTGGCGCCAGCGCGAGCGCGCCGAGGCGCGTGCGCGCTTCGAGGCATTGCAGGCGCGCATACGTCCGCATTTCCTGTTCAACAGCATGAATACGATCGCGAGTCTGATCCGCACGCGACCGGCGTCGGCGGAAACCGCGGTCGAAGATCTTGCCGATTTGTTTCGCGCGGCGCTGACCCGTGACGGCGGCACACGCACGCTGGGCGAGGAACTGGATCTGGCGCGTGGTTACCTGCGCATCGAGCAGCTGCGATTGGGCGAGCGACTGCAGCTGAACTGGCAGGTGGACACGTTGCCGCGCGCACGGGTGCTGCCCCCGTTGCTCCTGCAGCCACTGGTCGAGAACGCGGTGTACCACGGCATTCAACCACTGGCAGAGGGTGGTCAGCTCAGCGTCGTGGGCGAATGCGTGGACGGAATCATCCGGATCCGGGTCAGCAATCCGCGGCCCGCCCGCGATGCCCGCGCACCCGGGGGCAATGGCATGGCGCTGGCGAATATCCGTGCGCGCGTCGAGTACCATTTCGGCGACCGCGGTGGCCTCGACGTCGAACCAGGCGAAGAATCGTACGAATGTACTTTGCGCGTACCGGACGAATAGGTTTATCTGCAAAATGAACAAAGTGAGAACATCATGCGCGTGCTGATCGCCGACGACGAACCCCTGGCACGGGAACGCCTCGCGGCGTTGCTTGCCGAGGCGGGGGCAGAGCTGGTGGCCGCGGTCGGCAACGGCGCCGAGGCGGTGCAAGAGGCGGAACGGCTGCAGCCGGATGTCTGCGTTCTCGACATCCGCATGCCGATCCTCGACGGCCTCGACGCCGCGCGCCTGATCGGCGAATTGCCCGCCGCGCCCGCGATCGTGTTCTGTAGCGCATATGACGAATACGCGTTGAAGGCTTTTGACGCGCACGCGATCGACTATCTGATGAAACCGGTGCGCCAGGAGCGCCTCGTGCAAGCCCTCGAGCGCGCGCGCCGGATGACCCCGCCTTTGCTTCAGGAAGTGGGTGCGAGCCTCGCGCCGCACCGCCAGCGCTCGCATATCTGTGCGCGCGTGCGGGGAAATCTGGTGCTCGTGCCGATCGGTGAAATTCTCTATCTGCTGGCGGAGGACAAATACGTCGTCGTGCACCATCTCAAGGGCCAGGTGCTGGTCGAAGATGCCTTGAAGGGGCTTGAAGACGAATTCGGCGAGCGCTTCGTGCGCATCCATCGCAACTGCCTCGTCGCGCGGGAGCGGATCAGCGGTCTGGCGAGAATGGCCGATGGCCGCGTGTTCGCTCGCATCGATGGCGCAAGCGAAACCCTCGAGGTGAGCCGGCGCAATCTGCCGATGCTGCGCAAGCTCGTTCGCAGTCTGTGAGTCTTTCGGGTGCCGAGGCTCTACACTTCGCTTCCGACTCGGCCTGATGATCGTCCGCTCCCATGAAGCCTTTGCGTATCGCCACCCGCCAAAGCGCGCTCGCCCTGTGGCAGGCGGAGCACGTTGCCGCTCGCCTGCGCGCGACACATCCGGGGCTGCACGTGGAACTCGTGCCGATGACGACGCGTGGCGACCAGATCCTGGACCAGTCCTTGTCGAGCATCGGTGGCAAAGGTCTGTTCCTCAAGGAACTCGAAGTGGCCATGCTCGAAGGTCGCGCGGATATCGCGGTGCATTCCTTGAAGGATGTACCGATGGAACTCGACGCGGGGCTTGCGATTGGCGCAGTGCTTGAACGCGCCGACGCTGCCGATGCCTTGGTCAGCAGCCGCTATCGGCGGCTCGACGAATTGCCGCAGGGCGCGCGGGTTGGCACGTCATCGTTGCGGCGCCAGGCACAGTTGCGTGCAGCCCGGCCGGACCTGCAACTCTCCGACTTGCGCGGCAATGTCGGTACGCGCCTCGGCAAACTCGACGAGGGACGCTACGACGCGATCATCCTGGCCTGCGCCGGACTGGAGCGGCTGGGACTCGCGGCGCGCATAGCCGGTCGACTGCAGGCACCGGCTTGGCTGCCCGCAGTGGCACAGGGTGCGATCGGGATCGAAATCCGCAGTGCGGATGCGATATCTCTGGCGCTGATTCGTCCCCTGGCGGATCCGGAGACCGAGCGATGCACGAATGCCGAGCGCGCCATGAACCGGCGCCTGCACGGAAGTTGCAATGTACCCATTGCGGCTTATTGCCGCGAGACTGAGCAGGGTCTGGAATTGCTCGGCATGGTCGGTGATGCCGCGAGCGGTCACCTGCTGCGCGCCGAGGCAATTGGCGCCGCATCGGAGCCTGAAGCACTCGGCGAACGCGTCGCCGCCGCGCTGCTTGCGCAGGGCGCAGGTGCATTGCTCGGGCATTCGGTATCTTGAGAGAGTACGGATTTACTGACGATTCGCGATTTCATTGAGCCAGGGGGGGGCAGTCGCGCGAGATTGTTACGACGGCGACGTTCGCGACGAGATCTGTAAAAAAAAACGGACCCGAAAGGGTCCGCTTTGGAATTGCACAAAATCCAGATTAGAAATTGTAGACAAGATTGGTCGTGACCAGCTGATCGGTCTTCTTGGTGCCCGGAGTCACGTCGGAGTTGGTGCGCACCTGGTAACCGACCTTGAGTGCCAGACGCGTGTTCATGCTCACGACCAAGCCGGCATCGTTCTGATAGAAGCGGTTGTTTGAACCCGCTTCCACCAGGAACGTGTCCTGAAACGCGGTGTTGTCGGTGATCTTGTGCTTGAAACCGATCAAGCCACGCGCCACGCCTTCACCCGTGGTGTCGCCGATCAGCGGTTTGACCCGCTTGTAGCCCGGACCAATTTCGAACGACAGCTCGGTACGCTCGTTCTTGATCGCCGTGTAGCCATAGCCGATCGACACAATTTCCTGGTACTGGAACGGCGAGAAGTCGTCGTTCTCATAGCGGCCCGCGCCGACGATGTAGCTGCGTTCGTCGAGCTTGTAGCCTGCCGACGCGCCGAGTTCGTAGCGGTTCGCGGTCGAGCGATACTCGTTGCTCGAAACCAGCTGGCCGTTGACGACCGTGTTGATTGCGACGTTGCCCTTGCTGCGCAGCGCGGAGGCGTAGAAGTTGTCCTTCCAGGTATCGTCTTCCATGCTGAAACTCAGCTTGGCGTTCAGGTTTTCCGACTTGGAATTGCCGCGTGAAGCGGCGAAACCGAGTTCTCCGGCACCTTTCCAGCCATCTTCTGCGTGAGCGGCGAGAGGCAATGCAGCCAGAATGGCGGTGGCCAGAATAAGGTTTTTCATGGGGTGTGCCCTTGGTTTTGAAAATCGGGTCGCGCCGATCGGGCGACGCGGAGCGCAGGCATCCTACGCAGGCCGATTGAATCCGGCATGAACGCCCGCTGCAAACAATGGCAACGCGTACCGTTCGGCTACGCCCTTTGCGCACCGTAGTACAAAGTGACAACATGCCGCGCTTCTGCAAAAAACAGCCAGCGTTCGACGAAGATCCCAAGGCTGCCGACTAGGAGAGCCAGCGGCGCCAGCAGCCAGGTCAATGCGGGAAACAGAACTGCGAGCACGATGCAGGTGGGCGGCAGCAGGAACGCTGCGACCATCGCGACGATACGCAGGCGGCCGGCGTGCCGCCGCGCAACCACAAATCCCATTTCCCGGGTAATGTAATTTTCTTCGGTATGTGGGGCTTCAAACGCGCGCACCTCGCCGGTCAGACCAGTGGCGCTCGCAACGCTCGGTCCCTGGTCGTGATCGACCATTCGCCAGTAGGCCAGCTTCAGGACCGTTGCCAGCAGCGCGGCAAGCAGAATGGCGCCGAGCAGCAGAGGAGGCAGACCCAGTCGGTCGAGACCGCTCGCTGCGTTGCGGTAGTACCACGCCGCCAGCGCCCAGAGCCAGAGCCCGCCGCTGTACACGGCGAGCAACAGGTAACCCGGCGCGACGAAGACGTTATGCCAGGCGCGAATGGTCTTGAGGCTGGAATAGATACGTGCGGTGCAATACACCGTAACGACGCAGCAGAGTACCAGGAGCGCGCCGAGCACGCGCTGCGCGAGCGGACTCCTGCCGCCGATCTGCGGCGTGAAGTAGAGCCAGGCCAAGGCGAATACCGGCAGGAAGCTCACTACCGAGGCTACGCCTTCGCGGGACAGCCACGAGGTACGCCATTGACTGAACGCACGCCATGCGCGCTGCGCCTGTCCCAGGTGCGAGAGCGACGCAGTGAGGCCCAGGCTGACCAGGCAGAAGCCGATCGTCATCGGCATGATGACTTCGTACGGCAGCTGCGGCCAGAGGCCACTCGCGATGCCCACACCGAACAGAAACAGCAGGCCGTAGCCCGCGCCGGACAATGTGGTGAAAAAAATGACCGAAAGTGCGGGATGCATGCCTGATCCACTGCAGGGAACAGCGCATTGTACATTGCGCCAGCGCGCGCCAGCTTGCCGGACCGTTGTTGCGCAGAACCGCTGCGCGGGTCCGCGCGCTCAGCGCGACAGCAGCTTGTCCACCCAGCGCAGCAGCGGCGACAGTGCGGCTGGGTCCACCGCTTCGGCGGACGCGGCCTTCGGGGTCCCGCACGGCGTGCCCGCGCGTCGTGGTCGCGGCGGCAGGTATTTGTTGACCGGTCGATAGCCGAGCTCGGGCAGCAGATCAACGCCGCCGCGTGCGGCGACGAGTTGTGAAACCGCGCTATCCGGATCGCCCAGATCGCCGAAATGGCGGGCTCGTGTGGGACATGCCATCACGCACGCGGGCTGGCGATCGACCGGGTCGAAAGATTCGTTGTAAATCCGATCGACGCACAGAGTACATTTTTGCATCACGCCGCGTTGTTCACTGTATTCGCGGGCGCCGTAGGGGCAGGCCCATGAACACAGTTTGCAACCGATGCATTTGTCCGCATCAACCAGCACGATGCCGTCCTCGGCGCGTTTGTAACTCGCGCCCGTGGGGCAGACGGTCACGCAATCCGGGGTTTCGCAGTGCAGGCAGGAACGCGGGAAATTGACCGTCATCGCGGGCTGTGAGTCCTGCGCCTGCACTTCGAAACTGTGGATGCGGTTGAACCAGACGCCGATCGGATGCTTGCCGTAAGCGTCGGTATCCGGCAAAGGACCGAAGTCGCCGCCGTCATTCCATTCTTTGCAGGCGACGGCGCAGGCATGGCAGCCGACGCACGTGTCGAGGTCGATGACCAACCCGAGTTTTGTTGCCGAGGGAGCGGGCAGGCTGGTCATGCGTCGTGCTCCTGGTTTTCGCCGTCGTCGGCCTTTTCGATACGCACGCGCAGATCGAACCAAGCGGCCTGGCCGGTGACCGGATCGGCGTTTGCGTAGCGGTCGCCGTTACCACTGCGCTTGAGAAACTCGCTGATCAGCGGATTAAGCAAAAACCCCTTTTGCGACTCCGGCGCGTCGGGTGCAAGTTTCCACGCGCCCTTGGCCTTGCCGATGGCGTTCCAGGTCCATACCGTCCCGGGCTCGGTGCCGCTATGCAGGCGCACCGGTACGCGGATGCGCCCGTTGCTCGACTCCAGCCATGCCATGTCGTCGTCGGCGAGACCGAGAGCCGCGGCGGTGTCCGGATGCAGGTACAGAAAATTGCGCGCGGCGATCTGCCGTAGCCATGCATTCTGGGACCCCCAGGCGTGATACATGAACATCGGACGTTGCGTAATCGCAGCGATCGGATAGCGCTGCGCATCACTGTCGTCGTCCTGCAAGTCGCGATACCAGAACGGCAGCGGATCAAAAAAGCGTGCCACGCGCTCGCGTTCGGAATCGGGTGGCTGCACAGCGCCGTGCCCCTGCGCAGCGAGTCGAAAACGCTGCAAGCGCTCCGAGTAAAGTTCAATCACGATGGGAGCGGTGGAACCGACGAAACCCAGTCCGCGCGCCCATTCCAGATAGTTGCGATTGGCCATTTTATAAAAGCGTGCCGATTCCGGTACCGCTGCATGCCAATAGCAGCCATGCTCAATGTAGCGGTCCAGCTGGGCGGGATTCGGTTCGCCGGTGCCTTCGCGTTGGCCATCCCGACCGCGCCAGCCTGCAAGCAGGCCGACACCCGGCGCACGTTCATGCTCCACCATGTATTGCGCATAGCCACGCGGATAGCGCGGCCCACCATCCTCGCGCAGGCAGCCGGGCAGGCCGAGACGCGTGCCGATATCGAGCAGTACGTCCTGGAAGGGGCGCACATCGCGATCGGGCGCGCAGACCGGTTGACGGATCGCATCGCTCGCGCAATCGGCGTCGGAAATCGGCCGATCGAGCAGGGAGATGCAATCGTGGCGCTCGAGATACGTCGTGTCGGGCAAGACCAGATCGGCGAATTCGACCATTTCCGACGCGTACGCGTCGGCATAGATAATATGTGGAATCCGATACTCGTTGCTGATCGGGTCGCGCTCGCAGAGCATGCGCCGTGTACCCTGGGTATTCATCGCGGAGTTCCAGCCCATGTTCGCCATGAACAGGAACAGCGTATCGATGCGCGTGGGATCGCCTGCTACCGCGTTGGCGATCACGCTCTGCAGCATGCCGTGTACGGCGAGTGGATGTTCCCAGGAGAAGGCTTTGTCGATGCGTCGGGGCTTGCCCGCCGAGTCCACAAGGAGGTCCTCGGGGCCGTGCACGTAACCGAGCGGTCCCGCATCCAGGGTGCCGTCGGGCTTGCGGAATTTGCCCGGCCGATTTGCCGGCGGTACGCCTTTCGGATACGGCGGCTGGTAGCGGAAGCTGCCGGGGGTATCGATTGCGCCGAGCAGCATTTGCAGAGTGTGCAGCATTCTGCAGGTGTGGAAACCATTCGAATGTGCGGCGATGCCGCGCATGGCATGCAGTGAGATCGGACGACCGATCATCTCGGCGTGCTCGCGTCCCCAGGCGTCGGTCCAGCGAACCGGCAGACGGATTTCCTGCCGGAATGCCACATCGGCGATCTCCGCGGCAATGCGCCGGATCGTCGCCGCGTCAATTCCCGTTTCCTTCGCGACTGTATCGGCGCGGTAGCGCGCATCGAGAAAGCGCTCGGCGAACAATTGGAAAGCCGGGACGGCGGTGCGTCCATCCGGCAGTGTGTAGCGCCCGACGACCAGCGGAGAAATATCGATCGCGTCAGCGCGCATCAGGCCGGCGTCTTCTTTGGCGAGCGGTGAAGTGCCGGTCGCGACGGGATCGGACACCGCCGCGCCACGGGACCAGCACAGCACGTTTCCTTCGCCATCGCGCGCGAACAGGCCATCGTCCGCAGCCCCCGGATTTTGCACAATTAGATAATGCGCATTCGTATAGCGGATCAGATAGTCGAAATCGACCCAGTCGTGGATCAGCATCTCCTGGATCAGCGCGCCAACAAACAGCCCGTCGCTGCCCGGTCGTATGCCCAGCCATTCGTCGGCAATCGCTGCGTAGCCGGTGCGTACCGGATTGATCGCGAGCACTTTCGCGCCGCTGGCTTTGAGCTTCGCGAGGCCCAGCTTGATCGGATTGGAATCATGATCCTCGGCAACCCCGAACATCATCAGGTAACGCGTCCGATCCCAATCCGGCTCGCCGAATTCCCAGAATGATCCGCCCAGCGTGTACATGCCCGCAGCGGCCATGTTGACCGAACAGAAGCCGCCGTGCGCGGCGTAGTTGATCGTGCCGTATTGCTGCGCCCACCAGCCGGTCAGCGCCTGCGATTGATCGCGCCCGGTAAAGAACGCCAGCTCGTCCGGATTGCGCGCACGGATGTCGGACAGCCAGCGCGTCGCCAGCGCCAAGGCCTCTTCCCATTCGATCTCGCGGAATTCGCCGCTCCCGCGTTCGCCGACGCGCAACAAAGGCTTGGTCAAACGGGCCGGCGAGTAGTGCTGCATGATGCCGGCCGAGCCCTTCGCGCAGATCACACCGCGGTTCACCGGGTGGTCCGGATTGCCCTGGATATAGCGCACCTGGCCATTCTTCAGATGCACCTTGATGCCGCAGCGGCATGCGCACATATAGCAAGTGGTGGTTTTTACACTATCACCAACCGGCTCGTGCAACTTGAGTCGAGGTTCTTTCATGGGCGTGTGCGTGGCTTCCGCACTGGATTTCGGCGAACGACGAGGCCGGCATGGTAGCCCAGGCGGAGGCGCCTGTGTCGGCAGCGCAGAGTGGCCCCCCGTGAAGTGCCGCTTTCGGGAGCATTTCGATCAACGCTGCGCCTGCGCGTCGTGTGACCATCCTGCCGCGCAGGATGAGTCGCCGGCATCATGTTGGGCGTACGGCGTGCGGTGCGTGCCTGCCCGGTGCAGTTGGTGCGCCGCGTTGATTCGCTGCAGGCGGGGCGAATCGCGCAATCCCGGGCGCCAAAGTTGCACGTCCGGATTCAATGCGGGGTGGCGCAGGTCATCGCGCTACGTCCACAATCGGCGAATGGACCGATACGAACGCATTCTCACCATCCACCGCATCCTCAGGGTTTCGCGCTACCCGGTCAGTCTGCAACGGCTGAAGGATGAGTTGTCCTGTTCCCGGGCGACGTTGTACCGCGACATTGCCTTCCTGCGTGATGCACTCGGCGCGCCGATCGAGAGCGGCGATACGGACGCGAGCGGCTTCCGCTACGCCGGCCAGGATGCCGATCGGTTTGAACTGCCGGGTCTGTGGCTGACCAGCGAAGAGTTGTCCGCGCTGATGGCGCTGAATGCGCTGATCTCGAGCAGCGGTCACGGCATTCTGGCCAGCACGCTCGCGCCATTCCAGACGCGCATCGAACGCCTGCTGTCGGATCATGCCAGCGGGCACGCCCTGCCGGTCGAACGGATCCGCGTCGTGCCCAGCGGCATGCGCAAGCTCGATCAGGCGAGCTTCCGGATCGTTGCGGGTGCCGTGATGGCGCGCAAACGATTGCATTTTTCCTACCGAGCCCGATCGACCGGGCAGGGCAGTGAACGCACCGTGTCGCCGCAACGCCTGACCCACTATCGCGACAACTGGTATCTCGATGCCTGGGACCACGATCGCGAGGGCCTGCGAAGTTTTGCGGTGGATCGGATCGCCGTCGCGCGGCAATTGGACGAAGCGGCCATCGACCGCGACGATGCCGAGCTCAACCAGCACCTGGCTGGCAGCTACGGTATTTTTTCCGGCGTGCCGAAAGCCTGGGCGACCTTGCGTTTTTCGCCCCATGCTGCGCGTTGGGTCGCGGATGAGCATTGGCATTCGCAGCAGCAGGGCAGTTTCCTGCCCGATGGCCGCTACGAGTTGCGCGTTCCGTACAGCAATTCCAAAGAGCTATTGATGGATGTCTTGAAATATGGACCGGACGCGGAAGTCGTGGCGCCCATGAGTCTGCGCGAGGAAATGAAGATCCTTCTGCAGCTCTCGATTGGCGCGTACCACAGCTCATGACCGATACGCCGATCATTGCCGAATCCGTCGATCAGAGTCGGATGCCGATCGTCGCGGTCGATGCGCCGCCGAGCGGGTCGATTTCGCTGGTGCTCGGATCTGGTGGCGCGCGCGGTTACGCCCACGTCGGCGTGATTGAGGAGTTGCTCGCGCAAGGCTACGAGATCCGTTCCGTATCCGGCAGTTCGATGGGCGCCCTGGTCGGTGGCGTGTACGCCGCCGGCAAGCTTGCCGAGTACAGCGCCTGGGCGCGCGGACTGAAGACGCTCGACGTCCTGAGACTGGCGGACTGGACCTGGCGTGGTGGCGGCTTGATCAAGGGCGAACGGGTAATCGGAGCCCTGCGTGAGCTGGTCGGCGAAACGAATATCGAGGACCTGCCGATCAGCTACACCGCGGTGGCTGTCGACATCGACGCTCAACGCGAGGTGTGGTTCTCACGGGGCTCGCTGTTCGATGCGATCCGTGCATCTATTTCCATTCCTACTGTTTTTCGCCCGCACCTCTATCAGAACCGGCGCCTGGTCGACGGCGGCTTGCTCAACCCCGTACCGGTGACGCCAACGCTGCGCGATCTGACCGATGCAACCATCGCGGTCGACGTGAACGCCGAAGCCGAAGGCGTGGCCGAGCGCGAGACGCCGATCACACGCCCGGACGTGCCCGACCTCGAGCCACCACAGGACACGACCGTCGGTGGATACCGGCGCCTGAGCACGATGGTGCGCGGGCTGTTTCGTCGCCGCATGCCGTCGACACCGGTGCCGGCGCCCGTGGCTGAGCCGGGCATGCTGGAACTGTTCGCCCGCTCGCTGGACGTCGTGCAGGAAACCCTGACTCGCTACAAGCTCGCGGCGCAACCGCCGGATCTGGTCATTTCGATTCCGCGCAACATCTGCGCGTTCTACGAATTCCAGCGCGCCGAGGAAGTCATCGAGATCGGCCGGCTGCGCACGCGAGAAGCGCTGGCGCGATGGCAGAGTGCGCGTCGCGGCAACGTGCGCTGAGTTTTCGCGACCGATACGCGGAGCGTGCACGAACGCTGTCGCCTGGGCGTTCGTTTGGCGCAAACGTCCGAGACCGAGCACGATTGCCCGGTCAGAAACATCGATCAATGTTTATTAATGGGCCTGTCCGGCAGACCGGGCGCAAGCCGGCACTTCGCATCAGCACCCTGAATACGATGAAGGCCGGCAGTGCCGGCCTTCGTTCGTTTGCTATCGCGCGTCGGATCAGCCGCCGCGTTTCATCGTGTTGAAGAATTCGTCATTGCTCTTGGTGTTCTTCATCTTGTCGAGCATGAATTCCATCGCGCCGAGTTCATCCATGGGGTGGAGCAATTTGCGCAAAATCCATACCTTCTGCAGCATGTCGGGCTCGATCAGCAATTCTTCGCGGCGCGTGCCGGAGCGATTGATGTTGATGGCCGGATAGACGCGCTTTTCGCCAATACGGCGATCCAGGTGCACTTCCATGTTGCCAGTGCCCTTGAATTCCTCGTAGATCACTTCGTCCATCTTCGAGCCGGTATCGACCAGCGCCGTGGCGAGAATCGTCAGAGAACCACCCTCTTCGACATTGCGCGCGGCGCCGAAGAAGCGTTTCGGGCGCTGCAGCGCGTTCGCGTCGACACCGCCAGTCAGCACTTTGCCCGAACTCGGCACAACGGTGTTGTAGGCGCGTGCGAGGCGGGTAATCGAGTCGAGCAGGATGATCACGTCGCGCTTGTGTTCGACCAGGCGCTTGGCACGCTCGATCACCATGTCGGCGACCTGCACGTGGCGAGCGGCAGGCTCGTCGAAGGTCGAACTGACCACTTCGGCGCGCACGCCGCGGCGCATTTCGGTGACCTCTTCGGGGCGCTCATCGATCAATAAAATGATCAAATGCGCATCCGGGTGATTGTGCACAATGGCTTGCGCGACGTTCTGCAGCATCATCGTCTTGCCGGCCTTGGGCGGCGAGACGATCAGGCCGCGCTGGCCTTTGCCCACCGGGGCCATCAGGTCGAGGATGCGCCCAGTGATGTCTTCCGAGGATCCGTTGCCGCGTTCCAGATGAAACGCCTTGCGCGGAAATAGCGGAGTCAGGTTTTCGAACAGCACCTTGTTCTTCGACGCCTCGGGCGGCTCGGAATTGATGTCGTCGACTTTCAGCAGTGCGAAATACCGTTCGCCATCTTTCGGAGGGCGGATGCGTCCCGTGATGTAGTCGCCAGTGCGCAGATTGAAACGCCGGATCTGGCTCGGTGAAACGTAAACATCGTCAGGCCCGGCCAGGTACGACTCATCCGCCGAACGCAGGAAGCCGAAACCGTCCTGGAGGATTTCCAGCACGCCTTCGCCCCAGATGCCGCCGCCAGCACGGGCGTGCGCTTTCAAAATGTTGAAAATGACATCTTGCTTGCGCGCGCGGGCGACGCCTTCCTGGATACCCAATTCTTCCGCCAGATCGAGCAAGGCGGCTGCTGGCTTGCGTTTGAGCTCGGTCAGGTTGATCAGGGGGCCGTTGCCGCCGCCGTTGCGGTCGTCAGGGATGTCCTCGTCCAGATTGCCGCCGCGCATCTGTTGTTGCTGCTGGCGTTGCTGGCGGTTGCGATTGCGGTTGTTGCGCCCGCCATCACGACGGTTCTGCTGATTCGGATTCTGGCCGTGCTGATTCGGGCCGTTGTTGTTGGACGGTCCGTTCGCTCCGCCCTGGTTCGCCTGGCTGTCGGAGCCCGAATAGCTGCCGTCATTGCCATCGCTGTTCTGACCGCCTTGCGACGAATCCGATTGATGCTGCGGGTCGCCTTGGCCGTGATTGCCATCATTGCCGCTATTGCCG
>JBDTLV010000028.1:0-48067 GCA_039934615.1 Tahibacter sp. | reverse complement strand
ACGCCGCAATCGATCGCACACCACACTTTGTGGACACGTGGAATACCGTCACTGCCCAGTGACACGTCGGCGATCTGCGCGACGTAGCTGCCGAAGGATTTCGCCAATCCGACACCCCGCGCGCGTCCGTCGATCGGGGCAGGGCCTTTCCAATTGGCTGCCTTGGCCACCGCACGCAACACGCCGGCTTCGCGCGGTGATTCGCCCATCATCGCCAAGCGCCCTTCGACCGGATCGAGCCCCGCCGATTGCAGCAATTCATCCATGAAGCACTCGACCGCATAGGCCGTGTGGGTGCTGCCGACCGAGCGCAGCGACGTGGTCGGCACGCCGGTCTGTGAGATGCGCGCGTCGCAGGAGAAATTTGGAATCGTGTAGGGAATTTCCTTGGACCCTTCGACCATCATGCCGTCGATGCCGCCGACAATCATCGATGCGAATGGCGTGCCGAGCGCGAATGACTGACCGACGATGCGATTGCTCCAGGCCTCGACCTTGCCGTCGCGGATCACGCCGCGCATGCGGTGCAGCATGACCGGGCGATACCAGCCACCCTGGATATCGTCCTCGCGCGAGCGCATCAGTTTGATCGGTCGATTCGGGCCGATCGCTTTCGCCGCTTCGGCGAGTTCCTGCACCATGTCATTGCCGAGGTCGATGCGCCGGCCAAAGCTGCCGCCCGCGAGCAGTGTTTCGATTTCCACTTTTTCCGCCGGCAGGCCCAGGATCGCCACCAGCTGAGGATGATCCAGACTCGGCAGCTGGCAACCGTAGCGCGCCTTGGCCTGCTTGCCATCCCACCACAGATAACCGTCGAGCGGCTCCATCGGCGCGTGAGCCAGAAACGGGAATGCGTACTCCGCCGTGATCACCTGAGGATTATTCGCCAACACAGCATCCGGATCGCCATGCTTCGCGGCCACGACGCCGGGTTCGTCCGCCTGACTGCGAAAGGTCTCGAAGATCGCCTTGCTGCTGCGCTTCTCCGCGGCACTTTCATCCCACGCCACCTTCAGCAGTTTGCGCGCCTTCAGTGCCGGCCAGCTGCCGCGCGCATACACCGCGACACCGCCGGAAATCTGCTTGACCGCCTCGACACCGGCCACCGCGAGTGCTTCCTTCGCATCGAAGCTGACGACTTTTGCGCCAAATCGCGGCGGCCGCGCAATCACGACCGTGAGCAAGCCGGGATCCTGGATGTCCAATGTGAACTTTGCCGTACCGTTGCTTTTTGCCGCGCTGTCGACGCGCTTGACACTCTTGTCCTTGCCGATCAGTCGGAACGTGGACGGATCTTTCAGCGCGATGGTTTTCGCGTCAGGCACCGGCAGTCTCGCTGCGGCCGCGGTGAATTCACCCAACGTCGCACTGCGTCCACTTGCCGCGTGGCCAATCACGCCGTTCTCCACGGTGATCTGCGTTACCGGCACGTGCCAGGCATTGGCGGCCGCCTTGACCAGCAACGCTCGGGCCGTGGCACCCACACGCCGCATCTGTTCATAGGAATTCGCAATCGCGCTCGATCCGCCGGTGCCCTGGAAACCGAAACTCAGATTCTTGTAGACCTCCGGATTGAACGGTGCTGACTCGAGCACGATCTTCGACCAATCGGCGTCGAGTTCCTCGGCGACCAGCGTCGCGAGTCCGGTATACGGCCCCTGCCCCATTTCGATGTGCTTGCTGATCACGGTGACGATGCTGTCGGCGCCAATGCGCACGAACGCATTCGCGACGATCGGCGCCTTGGACGCCGCATCCGCGGCGGCAATCCGCGCCATGGGCAGGAACGTGCCGATGATCAGGACGCCGGCGCCCTGCAGAAATCCGCGACGCGACAGTACGAGCGATTCAGTCCTCGTCATGGCTCAGGTCTCCAGCGTCGAGGCAGCTTTGTGGATCGCTGCGCGGATGCGGACATACGTCGCGCAACGGCATACGTTGCCGTTCATCGCGAGGTCAATGTCCCGATCGGTGGGTTTCTGGATCTGCGTCAACAGCGCGATTGCGGTCATCACCTGGCCGGACTGACAGAATCCGCACTGCGGCACGTCCAGCTCGGTCCATGCGGCTTTTACCGCATCGGCTACTTTTCCACTCACACCTTCGATCGTCGTCACCGCGGCGGACCCGACGGTCGAACAAGCCCGCACACAGGACCGCAGCGGCTTGCCGTCCAGATGCACGGTGCAGGCACCGCACTGCGCCACACCGCAGCCAAACTTCGTGCCGGTCAGACCGATCGAATCGCGCAAGACCCAGAGCAATGGCGTATCCGCGTCGACATCGACCTCGTGCACCTTGCCATTGACGTTGACGGAAATCCCCATGAGCGGCTCCTGGTCGGCGATGTGGAAGTCTTTACTGCTTGCTTCGCGCAAAACACGAGGTTCAATGCGTGGAAGCAATCAGCGGCGAAAGCCGGCACACGTCAAGACAATCGCCCACGCGAACGTCGCCCCCCGAGTATGCCCCCGTCGGACCGCGAGTCAAAAGACCGACCCGCCTGTTCGTTGTGGTCCGTTAATAGTGCTTCGGCATTGCCGCAAGTCTCGCTGCCGGTGCAGACGCAGCGCTCCCCGCCTGCAGCGCCAACGCAGCCGGCTGGAGCGCCGTGGCGCGACGCGATCGAGCCCACACAAATAACAAATCTACGTGTATACCGACACCTGAAAAATCCCCCGGCGGAACTGGCATCAGGCCTCGTCGTCACCAGAACCACCGCGCCGTTCGGCTCGCGATCATGGCGTGATCGTCCGCCACCATTACGCTGTGGCGCGCCAAGCCTGCTGGTGCGTCGTTGTTCGCCGGGCGCAGACCCGAATCAGCGGCGAATCGAATCGCATTCGGATGCATCGTGTGGTGCCGGCAGCAGGAATCGAACCCGCGACCTACTGATTACAAATCAGTTGCTCTACCAACTGAGCTATGCCGGCGTGGCTGCGGATTGTAGGGGTGCGAGGGCGTAGCGGCAAATCGGCGGTGGTGCGACCCTTCCGGCTCCGATCGCGCAACGGGCCCAGGCCAACGCTGGTGCAGACCGTGCTCGCTCGCAAGTTCTTGCCAGGAGGCGTCCAAGGACGGCCTTCGCCCGCTCCCGGACACGCTCACAAGCCTGCATCGCAGTGTCGGCCAAGAAGGCCGATCACTCCTGCGCCAGCGCCGTCATGCGCTGTTCGATCGACCCGAAGATCGAGGCGCCGTCCTTGTCGAGCATGTCGATGCGGATGGTGTCGCCGAAACGCATGAATGGGGTGGCGGGTTTGCCGTCGCGCAGGGTCTCGACGACGCGTTGCTCGGCGAGACAGGAGGCGCCGGTGCTGGTGTCCTGGTTAGCGATCGTGCCGCTGCCGACGATGGTTCCTGCGCTCAATGGGCGCGTCTTGGCGGCGTGTGCAACGAGCTGCGCGAAATTGAACTGCATGTCGACACCGGCTTCGGCGGCGCCGAGCCACGCGTCATTGAGCCAGGTTCGCAGCGGCAGGTGGACTTTGCTGTCTTGCCAGGCATCGCCCAGTTCATCGGGGGTAACGAAAACCGGTGACAGCGCCGAGCGCGGCTTGGACTGCAGGAATCCGAAGCCCTTGGTCAGCTCGTCGGGAATCAGGTTGCGCAGGGATACATCGTTGATCAGGCCGATCAGCTGAATGTGCTGTGCGGCCTGCGCCGGAGTGGCGGCCATCGGCACGTCATCGGTGATCACCACGAGTTCGGCTTCCAGATCGATGCCATAGGCTTCGCTGGGCACGATGACCGGATCGCGCGGTCCGTAGAACCCCGCGCTGGTCGCCTGGTACATCAGTGGATCTGTGTAAAACGATGCAGGCACTTCGGCGTTGCGTGCGCGTCGGACGCGTTCCACGTGCGGCAGGTAGGCGCTGCCGTCAACGAACTCGTACGCACGCGGCAATGGTGCGGCGAGCTGGTCAACATCGAGATCAAACACGCCGTCGGCGTAATCGGCGGTGCCGCCAAGACGCTCGGGACTGTCGCTCGCAACGGTCTGTCGACCACTCGCGACGTTGAGCTGTTCGTAGATGGCGTTGAGTCGCGGCGCGACATTGCTCCAGTCTTCCAGCGCCTGCTGCAAGGTGAGGGCGATGCCGGTTGCCTTGACCGCCTTGCTCAGATCGCGGCTCACCACGATCAGGGTGCCGTCGCGACCGCCTTCCTTCAAGCTGCCCAATTTCATGCAATTTCTCCTGATCGTGTGGCCGCTACGCGCCGACACGCGAATGATTCGGTAGCGTGTGGCCGCCCCAGGCGACCGCACGATGGGTGCGAACAGTTTAGGTGCACGTCCTGACTTTCGCCGGAACGGTGCATGCGCCGGATCAGCGCCGCGCCGGATCGAAATTCTTGCGCAGACCCTGCCAGCACGCCTGATAGTCGCGCTGACGCTGCGGCGACTCCAGCGCCTGCAGAGTCGGTCGGATCACGGCGCACGTCTCGAACATGAAAGCCATGGTGTCGACGATGTGGTCCGGCCGGCTGAGATCGGCATTGCTGGCCCTGTCGAAGGTTGCCGCATCCGGACCATGTCCACTCATGCAATTGTGCAGACTGGCGCCGCCCGGCGCGAAACCGCCGGCCTTTGCGTCGTACACGCCATGGATCAGCCCCATGAATTCGCTCGCGACGTTGCGGTGGAACCACGGCGGACGGAAGGTGTTTTCCGCCACCAGCCAGCGCGGTGGAAAAATCACGAAATCCAGATTGGCGGTGCCCGGTGTATCCGACGGCGACGTGAGGACAGTGAAAATCGACGGATCCGGATGGTCGTAGCTGATCGATCCGATCGTGTTGAAACGGCGCAGGTCGTATTTGCACGGCGCATGATTGCCGTGCCAGCCCACGACATCGAGCGGCGAGTGGCCGATCGCCGCGCGCCAGAGCTCACCCTGGAATTTCGCGACGAGTTCGAAATCGCCGTCGGTGTCTTCATAGGCGGCAATCGGCGTCAGGAAGTCGCGCGAATTGGCCAGCCCGTTCGAGCCGATTGGCCCCAGATCCGGCAGGCGCAGATGCGCGCCGAAGTTTTCGCAGACGTAGCCGCGCGCTTCGCCATCGAGCAACTCGACGCGAAAGCGGATACCGCGCGGAATCAGCGCAATCTCCTGCGGCTCGATATCGAGTACGCCCATTTCTGTCGCAACCCGGAGGCGCCCCAGTTGCGGCACGATCAGCAGCTCGCCATCAGCGCTGTAGAAATAGCGAGCCTGCATCGAGCGATTTGCGGCATAGCCGTGAATGCCGATTCCGGCCTGCGCCGCCGCGCTGCCATTGCCCGCCATCGTGATCAAACCGTCGACAAAGTCCGTCGCGGTCGTCGGCAAGGGCAATGGATCCCAGCGCAGCTGGTTCGGCGAGACCGGGGCGTCGTCGAAACGGTTGTGGAAACGTCCACTTTCAATCGGCGTGAACTCGCCGTGCATCGCTGAAGGTCGTATCCGGTACAGCCAGCTGCGCCGATTGGTGTCGCGCGGCGCGGTGAACGCGGTGCCGGAAATCTGCTCGGCGTACAGACCATAGGCGACCTGTTGCGGAGAATTGCGCCCCACCGGAAGTACACCGGGCAAGGCCTCGGTGGCGAATTCATTGGCGAAGCCGGATTGGTAGGCAGCGGGAGTCATGGACATGAGTTCGACGATTCAACAGGAAATTCGCAGGGTGGGTATCCACCCACCTTCATCGCTCGGAAAATCGCAACGGTGGGCCAAGGCCCACCCTACGTTACAAAACCCCACGCCGCATCTGGTCGCGTTCGATGCTTTCGAACAGGGCCTGGAAATTGCCTTCGCCGAAGCCTTCGTTGCCTTTGCGCTGGATGATCTCGAAGAAGATCGGGCCGATCGCATTCTGGGTGAAGATCTGCAGCAGTTTGCGCTGCTTGGTTTCTGCGTCGGCGTCGATGAGGATCTTGTTCCTGGCGAGGCGTGGAACGTCCTCGCCATGGTTCGGCACGCGCATGTCGATCACGTCGAAATAGGTATCCGGCGTGTCGAGAAATTCGACGCCCGCGGCACGCATTGCCTCGACCGTCGCATAGATGTCATCGGTGAAACAGGCGATGTGCTGGATGCCTTCGCCGTGATACGCATCCAGATATTCGTTGATCTGCGATTTCGGATCGGAGGATTCGTTGAGCGGAATGCGCACGATACCGTCCGGCGCGGTCAGCGCCTTGGAAACAAGACCGGTCTTGCTGCCCTTGATGTCGAAATAGCGGATTTCGCGGAAGTTGAACAGGCGCTCGTAGTAGTCCGACCATTTCTGCATATTGCCAAAATACAGATTGTGGGTCAGGTGATCGATGAAGGTAAGTCCGAATCCGGTCGGATTGGCGTCGACGCCGGGGATCGCCACGAAGTCGGCGTAGACGTTGCCCGTGTCGCCATACCGATCGACGAGGTACAGCATGCAGTCGCCGATGCCCTTGATGACCGGCGCGTCGACAGCGCGAGTCTGCGGTTTGACGTCGTGGCGTTCGCCGCCATTGCCGATGACCTGCTCGATCACCCACTCCGCGGGCTTGCGCACGCGGATCGCAAAACCGCAAGCGCAAGGTCCGTGGGCTTTGGCGAAGTCCGCCGCAAAGGAGTCGGGCTCTTCGTTGATCAGAAACGTAACGCCACCTTGCTGGTATCGGGTGATCGCGCGGCTTTTGTGTTTGGCGATCGCCACGAAACCCATGCGCTGGAACAGCGCGTGCAGACCGCTCGCATCCGGTGCGGCGAACTCGACGAATTCGAAGCCGTCGATGCCCATCGGATTCTCGAACTGGGTCGGCTGGATGCCGAGATTGGGTTGCGCGCTCATGGTCGACTCCGCAAAGGCGTTCGCGGCGCTTGCACCGCAGGGTCCTGCCGTTATAGTTTCATCTGAAACCATTTGCAAGAGACGCCGCCGCATGCACACTCCCTTGCTGGAGCTGGAGCGCTTTCTGCCGTATCGGCTGTCCGTACTGTCGAACACGGTGAGCCTCGCGATCGCGCGGGAGTATGAAGATCGCTTTGCCCTTTCGATCACCCAATGGCGTGTACTGGCCGTGCTCGGCCGCTACGACGGCATCGCCGCACGCGAAGTGGCCGAGCGCACCGCGATGGACAAGGTCGCGGTGAGTCGGGCGGTGGCCGGCTTGATGAAGGACGGACGGGTACGGCGCGCGGTCGCAGACCACGACAAACGTGAGTCGGTGCTCGCACTGACTGCGAAGGGCCGCAAGGTCTATGCGGAGGTCGCGCCACTCGCGCTGGCACACGAGCGTCGCCTGCTCGCGCACCTGGATGCCGAGGAACAGCGTTGGCTGACGCGCATCCTCGACAAACTCTGGGACGCCGAAATGGAAGAGCTGGGCCGCAGCTGAGTTTCGCCGTCGTGGGCGCGCTGTAGAAACGACAACGGCGACCGAAGTCGCCGTTGTCAAAGCGTTCACCCGCACGAATGCAGGAGTGGACGATGCTGCTTATTTCACGCCATGCATCAGCTTGTTGATCAGCGGCGCAATCAGGAACAGCAGACCACCGGAAATCACCAGGGCCCAGAAGCCGAAGGTGTAGCCTGCGTTGGCCGACTGCACGCTCAGCCCACCCTCACCGCTGACCCATCCGGCGAAAATTCCCGACAGGTTGTTGCCGATCGCGATCGACAGGAACCATGCACCCATCGCAAAGCCGGTGAGGCGTGCCGGAGCGAGCTTGGTCGTCATCGACAGGCCAATCGGCGACAGGCACAGCTCGCCGACCGACTGGATGACGTAGACCATGAACAAGGTCCAGAACGGAATCTTGAAGGTGGTCGGGTCGACCAGCTTGGACAGTGCGAACATCAGCAGCAGGAACGCGAATCCGTTGAAGATCAATCCCAGGCCGAACTTGCGCGAGATCGAGGGATTTGAGCGCCCCATCCGCACCCACAGCCAAGCCAGGACCGGCGCCAGCGCGATGATCGCAATCGAGTTCACCGATTGGAACCAGGCGGTGGGAAACTCCCAGCCGCCGAGATCGCGGTTCACGATTTTGTCGGCGAGGAAGTTGAACGAACTGCCGGCCTGTTCGAAGAACATCCAGAACAGGACGTTGAATCCGAAGATCAACAGCATCGCGATGACCTTGTCCCGCGCGACGGATCCCTCACGGATCCCTTCAATGAGCAGAATGATCGCCGGCGCAATGAACAATGTCATCAATATCGCCTGCAACAATTTCGCATCGATCGTCAGCAGGAAATACAAGGTCGGGATGCCCACGAACACACCCGCCAGCAGCACGAGCAGGACCCGATTCATGCTCGTTCCGGGCGCCGATGCGCCGATGCCCTGCAACTGGCCACGACCGAACCAGAACCAGACCAGGCTGATCAGCATGCCGACGCCGGCTGCGATGAAAACCACTTTGTAGGCGGGCATCGCGTCCGTGCCAAAGACCTTCTGCGCGAGCAGCTGGGTGATGACAGGTGCAACCATCGCACCGAGGTTGATGCCCATGTAGAAGATCGTGAAGCCGGAGTCGCGGCGCATGTCGCTTTGTGCATACAGCTTGCCGACCAGGGTGGAGATGATCGGCTTGAACAAGCCGTTGCCCACGATGATCGTCGCCAGACCGAGCTTGAACACCTCGTGGTTCGGCACCGAGATCAGGAACAGGCCGCACGCCATGATGACCGCACCGAGCAGGATGGATCGCTGGTAGCCGATCAGCTTGTCAGCCACGTAACCACCGAAGATCGCACCCGCATAGACCAGCGCCAGGTAGGCTCCGTACAGCTCATTTGCCGGTTTCTCGCCAGTCGCATCACCGCTGTAAAACTGGGCGACGATATACAGCACCATGGCCCAGCGTATGCCGTAGAACGCAAAACGTTCCCAGAACTCGGACATGAAAAGCATCCACAACGGGCGTGGATGCCCCATCATCTGTGGAAATTCCGGCGGCGCGATTTCGCCGTTGGTTTGAGTGGCAGTACCGCTCATGCGGTCATCCCCTTGTTGGTTACTGGACAAAACGGCTTGGACGCTCGCGTCCGCGGCGCAGGGACTGGCCGTGATCGAACGGAAACGGGTGAGGTGTAACCGTTGCGCGGCCTGCGCGTCAACGGCAATTCGTTGCTGCAGCGCGCCATTGGCGACTACGCGGCGGGATTTCGCCACGCGCGAGCTGCCGCGGCATCCGTCAGGTGCCGATCACGGTGCGTACCTCGAACAACTCCGGGAAGAAGGTCAGCTCCAGCGCTTTTTTGAGAAACCCGACGCCGGATGAGCCGCCTGTGCCACGGCGGAAACCGATGATGCGTTCGACCGTCTTCATGTGCCGGAAACGCCACAATTGGAAACTTTCTTCCACGTCGACCAACTGCTCGCAGAGGTGGTACTCCGACCAGAACGTCTCGGTGTTTTCATAGATGCGCCGGAATACCGGCACCAGCGCTGCGTTACGTTGATGCGGTTGCGACCAGTCGCGCTCCACGCATTCCGCAGGAATCGCGTGACCGCGCCGCGCCAGATAGCGCAGGAATTCATCGTAGAGGCTCGGCGAAACCAGTGTCGTGCGAAGTTCTTCCTGACGCACCGGGTCGTGGGCGAAGACCGAGAGCATGTCGGCGTTCTTGTTGCCGAGCAGGAACTCGATCATTCGATACTGGTGCGACTGGAATCCCGAAGCGGGTCCGAGCACATGGCGGAATTGCAGGTATTCCGATGGGGTCAGGGTTTCCAGCACGGCCCATTGTTCGAACAGCTGGCGCTGGATCTGTTTCACCCGGGCCAGAATCTTCAGGCAGGGATCAAGATCGTCGGTGGACAGATGCGCAATCGCCGACTTCAATTCGTGGATGATTAGCTTCATCCACAATTCCGACACCTGGTGCTGAATGATGAACAGCAGTTCGTCATGGTGCTCGGGCTGCGACAAGGGCCGCTGCGCTGAAAGCAGCACGTCCAGCCCCAGATAGCCGCCATAGCTCAGTCGCTCGTGCAGATCAGTGGTGATACCGGATTCGATGTCGCGCTTATTGGAGTCGGTCACGGGTCTGAGCCTGGCGGGGAGCGGCATAGCATAGCCGCGCCCGCCGGCCAGCATGCAACTGCAATCGAACGCCGCTAAACTGCACGACCGCCGCGCGAATCGCGCAGATGTCGATCCGGATCAGGAGTTCACCATGAAGTTGCGTTGCACCGCAGGCGTCATCGCGCTGCTCGGCCTTGGGGTCGCACAGGCCAACAACACCCCCCAATCCCTGCCTTTCTCGCAGGATTGGAGCAACGCCGGACTGATCACCACGGACGACGACTGGTCTGGCGTTGCCGGAATCGAAGGATTCCGCGGCGACAACATCACCGGTACCACGGGTGTGGATCCGCAAACCCTGCTTGCTGCCGATGCAACGCCGACGATCGACGTGAACGCCAACCAGACCAACCCGGACACCTTCGTGACGGGCGGCGCGACTGAATTCGCGATCACCAATGCGGTCGTCGCACTGACGGGCAGCGGCACCGCGGATGCGCCCTATCTGCAGATCAATCTGAATACCAGCGGCAAGACGGGCATCACGGTCAGCTACAGCCTGCGCGACATCGATGGCTCGACCGACAACTCCGTGCAACCGGTAGCATTGCAGTTTCGGGTCGGCAACGCGGGTAATTTTTCCAATGTGCCGGCCGCATTCGTCGCCGACGCGAGCGGCGGACCGAGCCTCGCGACTCTCGTCACACCGGTGTCCGCAACCTTGCCCGCCGCCGTCGACAACCAGCCGCTGATCCAGCTGCGCATCATGACCAGCAATGCGATCGGCAACGATGAGCAGATCGGCGTGGACGACCTCAGCGTCGTCGCAGCAACGCCGGTATCGCTGCAGTCGTACCGGGTCGACTGAGCGACGCGCACACCGATGAAATTGGCGCCCGGATGCTGCGCCGTGCCTTGCTTACAAAGCGAGGCCTTGTTATTTAAGCGATCATGCCGCTCCGCGGAATCCTGGCCTGGCCAGATTCCGCCGACGGTCCTTCCGGTCGGATGTTCGCGGCGCAGCACTGGATCTGCCCGCCATCCGCCCCGGCTGTTGCGGGCAACGGCGCACGCGTCGATTCCCGCAGCGCCATCCATGCGACGGCGTACGCGCCGTTACTCCGGTTCATCGCAGCGGAGGTTTCATGTCCATCGCGGCCACATTTGAAATCGAATACCTGCAATACCTCGATGCCGACGGCAAGCTCGTCCGCAACGATCTTCCCGATTTTGCCAAAGATTTTAAGCAACTCGTGGAACTGTATAAAACCATGGCTTTCGTGCGGGTGTTCGACAGCAAGGCGGTGGCGCTGCAGCGCACCGGCAAGCTCGGCACCTACGCTTCCTGCCTCGGTCATGAAGCGGCACACGTCGCGATCGGCTCGGCGATGCGCGATGACGATGTATTCGCGCCGATGTACCGCGAATATGGCGCGCAGTTCGTGCGCGGCGTAAAGCCCCGCGAAGTGCTGATGTACTGGGGCGGCGACGAGCGCGGCAACGACTTTTCGGGACCAGCCCACGACTTTGCCTGGTGCGTGCCGATCGCGACCCAATGCCTGCACGCGGCTGGCGCTGCGCTGGCATTCAAGATCCGCAAGGAACCGCGCGTGGCAGTCAGCGTGGTGGGTGATGGCGGATCGTCAAAGGGAGATTTCTACGGCGCGATCAATGTCGCGGGTGCGCAGACCCTTCCGTACGTCAGCGTCATTGTGAACAACCAATGGGCGATTTCGGTGCCCCGCTCCATTCAGACCGGCGCAAAGACACTCGCGCAGAAGGGCATTGCGGCCGGCCTGGAATGCTTGCAGGTCGACGGCAACGACCTGATTGCGATGCGCGCGGCGATGGACTACGCCATCAAGCGGGCGCGGCACGGACACGGCGGCATGGTGATCGAGGCGGTCACCTATCGCCTTTCCGACCACACCACCGCGGATGATGCGCGCCGCTACCGCGCCGACGCGGAGGTCAAGGCCGCGTGGGAGCGCGAACCGATGAAGCGCCTGCGCAACTATCTTGTCGCGCAGAAGCAGTGGAGCGACAAGCACGAAGAAACCTGGAAGGCCGAGTGCGAGAAGATCGTCGACGTCGAGGTCAACGCCTACCTCGAAACCAAGACACAGGCGGTCGAGGCGATGTTTGATTTCGTGTACGCGGAATTGACCCCGGACCTGGCGGCGCAGCGCGCCGAAGTGCTGGCCGCCGAACGCGGCAAGGCCTGAGGAGGGATCCACAATGGCACAAATTACCCTGATCGAAGCCATCACGCTTGCACTCGCGCACGAGATGGCGAAAGACGCCAGTGTGGTCGTGCTGGGTGAGGACGTCGGCGTCAACGGCGGCGTGTTTCGCGCGACAGCGGGACTGTCCGCACGATTCGGACCCGAACGCGTACTCGATACGCCACTCGATGAGACCACCATCGCGGGGCTCACCGTGGGCATGGCGGCGCAAGGCATGCGACCGGTCGCCGAAGCGCAGTTCGACGGCTTCATGTATCCGATGGTCGACCATATCGTCTGCCATGCCGCACGGTTGCGCACGCGCACCCGCGGTCGCCTGACCTGCCCGATGGTGCTGCGTGTGCCGTGGGGCGGCGGCATTCGCGCGCCGGAACATCATTCCGAAGCCAACGAAGCCATTTTTACCAATGTGCCAGGTTTACGCGTGGTATTCCCCTCGTCGCCGTCGCGGGCTTATGGGTTGCTGCTCGCCGCGATCCGCGATCCCGATCCGGTGATTTTCTTCGAGCCCAAGCGCATCTATCGCCAGTACAAGGAAGAAGTCGTCGATGACGGCGAGGCGCTTCCGCTGGACGTTTGCTTCGTTCTGCGCGATGGCTCGGACGTGACCCTGGTCACCTGGGGCGCGCAGGTCAAGGAGACGCTCGAAGCGGCCGATGCCCTGGCGAAGGAAGGGATCAGCGCCGAGGTGATCGACGTCGCGACGCTGAAGCCGCTCGACTTCGACACGATCCACGAGTCGGTGCGGAAAACCGGGCGTTGTGTCATTGTGCACGAAGCACCGCGCACGGCCGGATTCGGCGCGGAGATCGCGGCACGCCTGGCCGAGCATGCGATGTACGACCTGGTCGCGCCGGTGGAACGCGTGACGGGTTATGACACGCACATCCCGCTGTTCCGTCTGGAGATGAAATACCTGCCCAGCGTCGAGCGTATCGTAGCCGCGGTGAAGAGAACGCTGGAGGCGTCGTGACGCGCGGGCGCCCCCTCAGCATAGCGGTTCTATTCGGCGCGTTCGCGATGCTCGGCGCGTCAACACAGAATCTTGCACAGATAACTGCACCAGCATTCCATCCGTTGGTGATGCCCGTACCCGCAAATCAGTCATTTGCAGCGGGGTTTTCCCTGTCCGCCCCATACGCCGCCCTGGGAATGCAGCAGCCCGACGTCTTCCCAATCGAAATCGCTGAAAACGTCGTCATCGTTCCCTTCGATATTGAATGCGGGTTCATATGTCCAGGCGGCACGGGATATTACGAGACCGTTTTCGCGATGCCCGCGCTGACGGCCGGGGATTACCGGGTGCGTTTCATGGTTGCGGGCACGGCAATCTCTATTGCGGAATTTGATCTCGTTGTCGGTGGAGGGGTTGTCGCAACCGTCGCACCAACTTTGTCAGCCCCAGCGTGCATCGCACTGATTTTTCTGCTGAGTGTCATCGCATGGCGACGACGTCAGTATTTCGACACCACCCTCTTACAACAATCCCAGCGCGAGGACGACGATGTCCACCGTTAAAACCTTTTACCTCCCCGATCTCGGCGAAGGTCTGCCTGACGCAACGATCGTGGAATGGTTCGTCAAGGAAGGCGACGTGATTCGCCTGGATGCTCCGCTGGTTTCAATGGAAACCGCGAAAGCCGTCGTCGAAGTGCCGTCGCCGTATTCGGGCAAGGTCGTGAAATTGGCCGGCAAGGCAGGCGACGTGATCAACACCGGTGCGGCCTTGGTGGAAGTCGCCCTGGATGCTGCGTTGCCGCAGCGTGCGGATGCGCAGGACACCGGCCATCATCATGGCCCGCCGCCCGCCGCGCACACCTCACCGTCTCTGCCCAAGGGGGCGGGCGAACCGGCGCCCAACGGCGTCGGTGTTGTCGCATCCGACGACGGCGGAGTGATCAAGAGCGGTGAGCCAGCCCCGCGCAGCGACAGCGGCACGGTCGTCGGCGCGATGGAAGCGAGTGATCGCGTCGTCTCAGAGCAGGCCGTTTCAGTGGGTGGGATCAAGGCAATGCCCGCGGTGCGCGCGCTGGCAAAAAAGCTAGGCGTGGATTTGTCCCGCGTTACAGCGAGCGGCGCCGGTGACGTGCTGACGATGAATGATGTGAAGGACGCCGCCGCAAAGGGGACCACGAAGGCGGGGGCGTCGGTGACTCAGTCAGTGTCCGCCGCGCCCAGTTCGACCGTTGCCGGTGCGCCGCTGCAGGGCGCGCAATCGTCGAGCCGGCCACCTGCGTCCAACGGCCCCGTTTCGTCAGCCCCGGCGGGGAACTCTCTCCCGACGGGCGCAGGAAATGCGCAGCGCACCGCGCTGTCGGCCTCGGGCCAGCCCATGCGCACTGCCCCGCCGGGCGCGCAGCCCGTATTCGGACAACCGGAGCAGCTGAAAGGCGTACGCCGCAACATGGCGCGCGTGATGGCCGACGCACACGCGAAAGTCGTGCCGACGACTCTCTGCGACGACGCCGACCTGCACGCGTGGCAGTCCGGCAATGACATTACCGTGCGTCTTGTCCGTGCGCTGGTACGCGCTTGCAAAACGGTGCCCGCGCTGAATGCCTGGTTCGACGGCGAGAATCTGACCCGCACGTTGCACGCGCATGTCGACGTCGGCATTGCCGTGGATACGGAAGATGGTCTGTTCGTTCCGGCATTGCGCAATGCCGATGTGCTCGATGCCGGCGGCTTGCGACTGGCGATCAATCGTCTGCGCGATACGGTGCGCAATCGCTCGATTCCCGCCGAGGAGTTGAAAGGATATACGATTTCACTTTCCAACTTTGGGGTGTTCGCCGGCCGCTACGCGACGCCGGTCGTGGTGCCACCTTGCGTTGCCATTGTCGCTGCCGGCAAGCTGCGCTTTGAGCTGGTGCCGGTCATGGGTGGCGTCGAAACGCATCGCCTGATGCCATTGTCGCTGACCTTCGATCATCGCGCCGCAACGGGCGGCGAAGCGGCAAAATTCCTCAAAGCCATGCTCGACGATCTGGCGTTGTCGCTCTGATCTGCATTGCACGTGCCGGATTTGCTTGCCGCAACGGGCGGCCCTCCGTCGGTCGTGATTAGCTCGAACACAGGCCCCGGATAGTCCCGGGGCTAATGCTGATGTACGACGGATATCAGCCGCAACCGCCACCCCGATTGCTCGCAGCTTTCGTCCCCGGCGTCGGGTTGAATACGAGAGCCGGCGGCAATCTCCAAAGTCTGCACGATCGACGCGTCTGCCCTGCCAACACCGAGGCGCGCGGCAATCGAGTCGCTCTTCGCCGGTGCCATGCTGTGGCGGCGATCGTCCGTCATCCCTGTTGCGCCGCCGGAATCTCGATTGGCGGGGCGGCACTGTCGCGAGCCGCTCGCAACGCCGATGTCACGCGTTGAGAACAATGCGGCTTCGCGAACTCGTGAACATTGTTCTCGACTGATCGATGATCCACCCGAACAGGTGGCTCCGCAGGCGTTCGCGGAATCGTTTCCGTCAGAGAGCAGCGCCCGCTGAAATCCGCGCGGCAAATTCGGCGCATGGCTGCCACTACCACGCTCGGCAGAGCTCGCGCGGCATCTGGCATCACCAACGGCACGGTTTCGTTTCGTCAGAGTCGAGTGTTACTATATAACGACTGTTATGTTATAACATCTAATGCTCGCCCATCCCTTCGCATTGCCGGAATTGAAGCCATGCCCCTCTCGACCAGCCCCCGCTTGATCGCCTTCTGCGTCGCCAGCTTTTCCCTGCAACTCGCGCCGTGCGCATTCGCCACCGACGAAACCGAATCGCCGCCGCGAAACGAGCCCATCCCGCTGCAGGAAGTGACGGTAACCGCGGCGCCGCTGGCCGAAACTGGCGACGAATTGATCCAGCCATCGGCCGTCATCAGCGGATCTCAACTGGACGACCGTCGTGGCGCGACCATCGGCGAGACGGTCAATCAGATTCCTGGCGTGCAGTCGTCATACTTCGGCGCGGGTGTCGGTCGACCGATTATCCGGGGACTGGAAGGCACTCGGGTCCAGGTGCTCGAAGGAGGGATCAGCTCGTTGGATCTGTCCGGCGCGAGCAACGATCACGCGGTGACTATCGATCCGTTTCTCGCCGATCAGGTCGAAGTACTGAAAGGCCCTTCTACACTATTATACGGAGCCGGAGCCATCGGTGGCGTGGTCAATGTCGTGGATGGCCGCATCCCGGAAAAGCCGATCGACGGTATTCACGGCCGCGTTCAGTGGAGTGGAAACACTGTCAACGACGAGCGTAACGGTGTCGCGCGGGTAGACGCGGGCAATGGTGATGTTGCGATCCATGCGGACTACGTGCGGCGCAGCGCAGACGACTATGAAATCCCCGGCGGCGGTACCCTGTTCAACAGCGACGTGTCGACTCGTGCCAGCGCGTTTGGCGTCGGCTACACCGGTGCGCAAGCGTTTGCCGGAATATCGGTTAGCCAGTTGAAGGACCACTACGGCATTCCGGTCGGCCCCAGCCGTGAACCGCTGGATCCCGATCTGGAAACCATCCGTCTGGATCTGAATCAGACGCGCATTGACGCGAAGGCCGGGCTGGTCCAACCGTGGTCGTGGCTGGAACGCGTGACCCTGCGAGTCGGCCACAATGACTATCAGCACACCGAGCATGCGGCCGGCGAGGTGGATGGCACGCTGTTCAAGAACAACGGTTACGAAATGCGCCTGGAAGTCATCCACACCCCAATCGGGCCCTGGCACGGTGCATTCGGATTGCAATATGGAAATCGGGATTTTTCAGCGATTGGTGAAGAGACCATCGTGCCCAACACCAATATCCGCGAGCGCGGCGTGTTTGTAGTCGAGCAAGCCACGTTCGATCCTGTAACGCTGCAGTTAGGTACACGTCTGGACAAGAGCGCGCTGAACCCGGACGGCCGCGACGGTATCGAATTCACAGCGCGCAGTCTGTCCGCTGGCGCAATCTGGAAGTTCAGCGATCAATGGCACCTCGCACTCAATCTGGACAGCGCGCAGCGCGCACCCGACGAGTCCTCATTGTTCGTGAATGGTCCCCACGATGCGACGGGCAGTTTCGAGATCGGCGACCCGACACTGCGCAAGGAAACGTCCAATCAGGTCGATATGGCCCTGCATTTCCATAGCGATGTCGTGCAGGCCAGTCTCGGCGTCTACACCAATCGTTTCGATGACTTTATTTACCTCGCGGAAACCGGCGACGAAGCAGAAGGTTTTCCGGTGCGGGAGTGGTCGCAACACAATGCAAGGTTCCGCGGTATGGAGGGCGAGGCCAAAGTCCGCCTGGCGCAAGATAGCAGCGGACGTTTTGACGTGCGCATGTTTGGTGACACCGTGCGCGCGGAACTCACCGACGATGCGGGCAATCTTCCGCGCATAGCACCCGCACGCTTCGGCGCCAGCGTCCTGTGGAGCCTTGATCAATGGCGGGCATCGCTCGGCGCAATCCGTTATGCGCGTCAGGACCGCCTGGCGGCGTTCGAAACCCCCACAAATGGTTACACGACGATCAATGCCCACCTGTCCTACACCCTCGCCAGCGGTCCCGTCGAATGGGAAATGTTCCTCGACGGGACCAATCTTTCCGATCAGGAAGCTCGCGCCGCAACGTCGTTCCTGAAGGATCGCGCACCACTGCCGGGTCGCGCAATCAGCTTTGGTGTGCGCACTTTCTTCTAGCGGCTGCCTGACCGTCGCCACTTTCACTACTTCACAATGTTGCTTACACCACAAAATCCAAGACGGCTGCGAAGTTCGCCTCAGGCCGCCTGGGACATTCCGAATATGAATCCGTCGCCGACGTTTGTGGACGGGGCACTCTCTTGATGGGTTGGCGCCGGCAGAGCAGATCCTTTCTGCATCCCGGTCGACGTGCGTAACGACGCCCCGTCGGCTAGCCAAACGTTCAACCCAGACGGACGCAGCGCGGTGACGGCCGCCGCACAGACCCAGACGACTCATTCTATAGGCTGATCTTTATCAGCCTATAGACGGATATTGAAAACTGGTGTAAACCACCCGACGGCTCGCCGCAATCCGACGGGGAGGATGTCCAGCGAGCCGTTTTGCCGCCTGCGGTAACCACGGTGGACCAACACGGCATGAAGCCGACGGTTCATTGCGGCCTGTCGGCGGAACCGTGCGGCCGGAGTATCGGAACGTCCGCTTCAAGAAGAATCGAACGCAGGGCGGCAGCAATCCAGATCGAGCACTACGCTTTGCACATTCCTTGGGAGAGGACCGGTTGGCGGTTGGGGCGTTGCGATGAATCGCGCGCAATCAATGGACACTGGAGGGTGGGAAAATGCAGAAAGCAACAGTTCTACGGCGCGTCGCCATGACCGCCGGAATCGCATTGTGCATCATGGCCTGGACCGGAAACGCTGGCGCCGAGCAGCCAGTCAATGTGCAAATTGATCAATTGCAAGGCGCAGACCGGAGCGTGGATTATGCCGCGCTGACGGCATTCGGCCCTTGGGATGACCGCAACTACAAACTGACTGCTGCCGATGTTGCGTTGCTATCGAAAGACGAGGCCTCGGCCCACGTGCCCATCCCCGCCTTTTATCGCGTCGAGATGCGTCGCGCGAATCCTGATCTTCCGATGACCGGACCCGGCCAGTACCCGCGCAGCGCGTTGCAGGGCTTTCTGGCCAAGTACCAAGGTTACAAAGTCAACAAGCAAACCTACACCGGCATCAAGGCAACCGACGACGGACACTACGAAATCTTCGATTCGAAAGAAGATCAGGGATCGGAGAATCAGGTATTCCAGAATTTCCTCGGCGGCGAAAAGCGCATCACCACCCCGGCTGGTGCGTCGGAATCCGCGGTTTCGATCAACCCCGCGAACAGCAATCTCGCAATCGCGGGCACCAACGGTCCGGGTAGCGGACAGAAGATGTGGCGTTCCAGCGATGGCGGCGCGACATGGGCCGGTCCGGTTTCGTTGGCCAGCACCTGTTGCGATCCGGCGGTGGGCTGGTCACCGGATGGCAGCATCGGCTACGCGACTGCGCTCTCTTCTGTGGTGGGCGGTGGCACCAATGTGTTGTTCTATCGCTCGACCGACAACGGCGCCAGCTGGAACTTGAGCGCGACGCTCTCCAACCAGCACGCTTCGGACAAGGAATACTTTCATGTCGACACTCACGCGACATCGCCTCGCAAAGGCAATATCTATGTCGCCTGGCATGATAGCAATGTGCAGAAATTCGCCCGATCGAGCGACGGCGGACTGACATTTGCCGCTACTCAGACCCTGGACAGCGCAAGCCGCGGCATTGGCAGCGACCTCAGTTCGGACACAGCCGGTAATGTGTACTTCTACTTTCCAACCACATCAGGTGGCAGCAATCCGAAACAGATCCGGGTGCTGAAGTCGACTGACGGCGGCGCCAACTTCGCGGCCGGCGTCACGGTGAGCAGCACGAATGCCGATTTCGATTTCCCGATTCCGGCGATGGAGACGCGACGCGCATTCATCTACGTATCGGCCGACAGCGATCGCTCCGGCGGCGCCTTCAACAACAGTTTGTACGTTGCCTGGACCGATACTGCTACGACCGAAAACGACACTACCGCCTCGGCCAATCACGCGGTCATCCGCGTAGCGCGATCTCGCGACGGTGGAGCAACGTGGGCGGTCTCAACACCACATTCGACCGCCGACACGAGCAGCGTGGATCGTTTCAACCAGTGGCTCAGCGTCGACCGCAACGGCCGTGTATTCGTGATGTATTACGACACGCGCAACAGCAGCGGTCGCAGCGGCACCGATATCTACTATTCGATGTCGACCGACGGCGGCGTGACCTGGACTGCCGCGACGCGACTGACCACCGTGACGTCGAAAAATATCGTCGAAGCGAACGAATGGGGCGACTACAACGGCATGGACATGGCGATGAACGACATCATGGCCATCTACACCGACAATCGCGACGAATCCGGTGGCACGGCCGAATCCAAGGACGTCTATGCGGTAGGTGGTTTCGCACCTGCAACCGGCGGCAATGTCGCACCCGTCGCCAATTTTTCCTTCAGCACCAGCACGCTGACCGCGAACTTCAGTGATTCGTCCACCGACAGCGATGGAACGATCGCATCGCGCAGCTGGAATTTCGGCGACAGCACGACGTCGACGGCCAGCAGCCCGAGCCACACCTACAGCACGGCCGGCACCTATACCGTAACGCTGACAGTTACCGACAATGGTGGAGCAACCAACAGCATCAGCAAGTCGGTCACCGTGAGCAGTGCCGCCAACGCGCCCCCGAGTGCAAATTTCTCGTTTACCACGAGTGGACTGACCGCGACATTTGTCGACGGCTCCACGGACAGCGACGGAACGATTGCCTCGCGCAGCTGGAACTTTGGCGACAGCACCACGTCGACGGCAACCAGCCCGAGCAAAACGTATGCGGCGGCTGGTACTTATACGGTCACGCTCACGGTCACCGACAATGCCGGCGCGACCAACAGCATCAGCAAGTCCGTTACCGTCACGGCGCCGCCCGGCAATGTGCTGACCAACGGCGTTGCTGCCACGGGCCTGTCGGCTGCCATTAATACCTATCTCAACTACACGATGGTGGTTCCGGCCGGCGCGACGGGCCTGAAGTTCGTGATCGCCGGTGGTACCGGTGATGCCGACATGTACGTGAAATTCGGCGCAGCACCCACCGACACGGTCTACGATTGCCGACCGTTCGTCAGCGGCAACGCCGAGACCTGCACGATCGCGACTGCGCAAGCGGGAACGTATTTTGTGCGCCTCAAGGCCTATGCCGCATTTTCGGGCGTCAGTCTGACCGGCAGCTACACAGCGGGCAGCACAGGCCCCCTGTTCCAGAACACGACGGCTTTCGCCATCGCCGACAACACCACGATCGAAAGTCCAATCACCGTCAGCGGGGTGAGCGGCAACGCGCCCGCCGCACTCAAAGTGGCGGTATCGATCCACCATACGTATCAAGGCGATCTCAAAGTGGACCTGGTTGCCCCAAATGGAACCTTGTTCAATTTGTGGAATCGCACTGGGTCCGGCACCGACAACATCATCCAGACGTTCACCGTGAACGCGTCTGCGGTGGTCGCAAACGGCACCTGGAAACTACGCGTGCAGGATGCAGCAGCCGGCGACACGGGCACCCTGGACAACTGGAGCCTGCAATTCTGAGCGGCGCGATCCTGCAGGCGCGGCAACGTGCTTGCAGGATTGCCGGATTTGAAGTGGAGTGTGAGCGTGTCGCACCACACCGGACCCCGGCTCAAGCCGGGGTTTTTTTATGCGCCGACATTCAGCCCGGAACGATCGACGCTTCGTGCGGCATCAGCGCCACCACGACCGCACCCGGGCCTGCATGTGCGCTGATGGCGGCTCCGGCATCCACCAATTCGACCTGCGAACCGGCGGGCAGCAGAGCGTGCAGCGCCGTACACAGTCGTTCGCCCTCATCACGGTTGTCGCAATGGCCGACCAATACACGCCAGCGCAGCGTCGCCTCGACTTGCGACACGACCCAGCGCGCGAACCGTTCCGGCAGGTCTTCGCGCAAGCGCATGATCCGCGCGAAGCGCAATTTTCCATTCTTCCCAACCGTCGCCACTGGAATCAGACCCAGCCAGCGTGTGATCGGCAGACCCCATGCGGGAATACGGCCGCCGCGCACGGCGTGGCTGAGATCGCGCACGTAGGCGAACAGCGGCGTGCGCGGGACTAGTGCTTCGATGCGCGCACAGATACTTGCAGCGTCCATCCCCTGTGCGGCCAATTCTGCGGCGCGCGTTGCGAGCAGTCCCTGCCCGCAAGAAGCGGTGCGTGTGTCGACCACACGGATCCTCTGCGCGTCGCAGCGCCCGGCGGCGCCCTCCCCCGCCTGCAACGTTCCACTGACGGCGCGCGACAGTCCGACGTACACAACTTCCTCATGGTGCGAAAGCAGGAATTCGAACAGGCGGCGAAAATCGCCAGGCGGCGGTTGCGAGGTACGCGGCGGGATCGCGCTGGTACGCAACTCGTGGAAGAATTCCGTCGGTGACAATGATACTTTGTCCAGAAAATCGCGCGCGCCGAAATTCAGGCGCACCGGCACGAGATGTAAGGGCAGGTTCTCGAGAGCCTCTGCACCGAGATCGGCGGCCGAATCCGTGACGATCGCGACGCGGGTACGCGCACGCGCCGATCGCTGCTGCGCGCGCATGTCGTCCGCCTTGCGTGCACCGACCCGGCCGAACCGTTCCAATGCGTCGTAGACTCGCTGTGGCTCATCCACATGCACGTGCACGCGCAACTTCTGACGTGTGCCAGCCAGCACCAGACTGGAGTGATCCAGACCGCCGAGCGCAGCGTGTACGGCATCTCGGTCGATTGCATCCGCGCACAGCACGCACTCGGTGCAATAGCGGTGGGTGGCATCCGGATCCTGGCTCTCGCCCACAACGCCGACTTCACCGACCGCCGTCAATTCGGCGCCTCCGGAGCCGTCGCGACCGTGTTCGATGTAATCGGAGATTCCTTCCAGGAAATCGACGAACCCTTGAGCTCCGGCATCCACGACACCGGCTCGTCGCAATACCGCAAGCTGGTCCGGCGTTCGCGCCAGCGCCGCCCGCGACATCGCCAAGGCCTGGGCGAATGCGCGGCGCAGATCGTCGGCGCCGTTGTTCACGTGTATAGAAAGCGACGAAGCAAACGCGCCGATCACCGATAGCATGGTGCCTTCGCGTGGTTCGGAGACCGCACGGCGGGCCTGCACCGAGGCAAACATTGCAGCAGCGGCGAACGTGGGAGTGTCGAGTTTGCGCACGGCCGACAAGTGCTCGCCCAGCGCCTGCAGAAACTGGGCGAGGATGGCTCCGGAATTGCCCCGCGCGCCATCGATCGCCTCGTCGCCGGCACGGCGCAGCAGTGCGCCGGCCGACCCGCCACGCAACGGCCGCAGCGCCTGCTCGATCGCACTCAGGGTAAACGCAAGGTTCGAACCCGTGTCGCCATCGGCAACGGGAAATACGTTGATTCGGTTGATCGCATCGCGCTGGGTCAATACACGGCGGATGCCGGCCAGAAGACTGCGTTTGAGCGCGATGCCTCCCGGACGCCAACCACGCGCAACGCTGAGAGGGGTCTGCACGGAAATACTGGCCATACGCCGAGACTAAGGGCGAGCGCGCTCGCGACGCTCGCTGCGTCGCAACACGGCCGCGCGCAATGTCGACACCGTGCCGACACTGTCCGCCCCGGTGTCCACGACTGACGCATCGGACACTGCCGGACACCGCATTCACTCCGGCGCAGGCGCGCTGCGCCTTGGCGCAAGCGGCCGCCGAAGGCCCATGACGTTTGGCACGGTGTCTGCTATGTAGACATATCGCTGGTCTACGTAGCGGCTTCGTGCGAGGATTTCACCCCGCCCCAGGCCCGCGTAAGCGTCCAGCTACCGGAGCACAACATGTCTGCGCCAGCCGCCACCTTGTTCATTGCGATGACCCTGTTACTGAGTTCCGCTGGCGCACGCGCCGAAGGACCCATGGCCGGGCCCGGCATCCGGTCTGGCACCGCTACCGCCAGCGCCGCCGATGCCGACTGCGCAGGAACTCCGTTGAGCGTTGCAGGTGCGCGCAACGGCCGCAACGACGGCACCTCGCCATCCGACAAAATTGTAGCCGCGCCGCGTGTTGCCGCAACGCGGATGGCAGACCCTGTCGCGGCAAGCGACGCCTCGGACACCGCGCCTGCCGCCGCCACAGTCTCCGGCGGCTCGGCGGAACCGGCCGTCGCTCCGGGCGCTCCCACCGGCTTGCGCTGGCAGTCAGTATTGCCGGGTTCGATCAAGTAAGTGCGGCAAACGCTGGACTCCGCGCAACGCTTCCGAATCCGCAAGGCGATCGTCAGTCGCAATGTTTGACTGGCTTCGGCGCTGGCAGCGCCGATTTTCGCGCACCCCGATAGCTATTCCCGACGCGCTGTGGAACACAGTACTCGCGCAATGCGCCGTGCTGCACGGTCTCGATTTGCCACAACGTGAACATTTGCGTTTTTTGGCAGGACAGTTTCTCGCGGAAAAACGCTACTCCGCGATCCCTGGTGTGAAGCTGGACGACGAACGCTGCCTGATCATCGCTGCACAAGCCTGCCTGCCGGTGCTGCAGTTGGGTTTTCGCCACTTGCGCGGCTGGCGCGACGTGATCGTCTACCCCGGCGAATTCCGCGTGCGGCGCGAGCATCACGATGAAGACACCGGCATCGTTACCGAAGGTGACGATCTGCTGATCGGCGAGGCCTGGGAACGCGGTCCGCTGATCCTTTCCTGGGCCGATATCGACGCCGACCTGGCCGACCCGCACGCCGGCTTCAATGTGATCATTCACGAGATCGCGCACAAACTGGACATGTTCAACGGAGCCAGCGATGGCGTGCCCGAGCTGCCCGCCGGGCTATCGCGCCGCGAATGGATCACGACATTTCAGAGCGCATTCGTCGCGCACAGTAAGGCGGTCGAGGCCGGTCTGGCGACCGAGATCGACCCCTACGCCGCAGAAAGTCCCGACGAATTCTTTGCCTGCCTGTGCGAAGCCTGGTACTCGGATCCGGCCAGGGTGTGCCGCGCGATGCCCCGGATTGCCGCCCTTCTGGAGCGTTTTTTCCTCGGCCATCAAACGCCGCCCGACTGAACACGCGCTTACTCGAACGACTGGATTGGCGCCCGGCAACGCGGATTCGTTTACACTGCGCCGGTTTTTAGGACGTATCTCGGAGTGGAAAGGCATGCGCATTACTGGAAACTTGGCTCTGTTGGGCTCTGCCGTATTGGGCGCCGCGCAATTCGTCTCGGGCGCCGCCCGCGCCGACGTTTTTACGGGCACGAATACCGGACCGATTCCTGAGGCGCCTGCGGGCGCACCAAGTTGCGGTGTGAACAACCTGGGCGAGGCCCGTGTCGTCGAGTTCAACGTCAGCGGACTGACCATTCCGGTATTCAAGATCAAGCTGGGCATGAACCTGACCCACACCTGGCGCGGCGATCTCATCGTTGCGCTGGCAGCGCCCGGGGGCACACCTTCGAAGATCGTGTTCAGCTTGACCGGCTCCAACGTACCGAACGGGTGCGGCAGCAACGGCACGCTGAATGGCCTGTACACCTTTACCGACACGGCGACGCAGGATTGGTGGCAGTTCGCGAGTGGTCTCACCCCGCCCGGTGATTACCTGGCGAGCGAACCGGGTGGTTTCAATCCAGGCGGCGCGCCGACCGCGCTGAGCACCGAATTTCGCAACCTTTCGCCCGCCCAGGCGAATGGAATTTGGAAACTGTATATTTGGGATGCTGGCGACCAGAATACCGGAACGATCAATGCCGCGACCCTAGATGTCGACCAAAGCGACGTGATCTTCGCCGACGGCTTCCAGACCGTCACGACTCCTTGAGCGAAACCAGGCCGGCACATTGCCGGCCTGGTCCGGCGCGCGAGTCTGCATGCCTTCTGGCGCTTGCAATCCGCGCGTACTCCATTTCGGTTTGCAACATTCAAAGCCAGCGATTAGCCTGTCCGATTCGACCGAGCTGACGGTCCGCCGCAGGTACCTGGCCTTTCATGTTGTCGTCCCGATTTTTTCTAGTCATCGCCGCACTGGGTTGCGTGCCCGCGCTGGCCTCGGCTTGCTCCGGCAGCCTGCACATCGAACTGGAATCAGCCGGCGTCTACGCGCTGGACCAGCCCACCTTGTTCGCGAAGCAGCCGGCACTCGCTGACTGTCCGCGTGACAGCTTGGTGCTGACCCAGGCCGGCAAACCCGTGGCGATTCGCATCACCGGCAGCGGCGCGACGCTCGCGGACACGGATCGCATCGAATGGGTCGGTGAGCCGTTGCATGGCCCTCTGTCCTGGTTCGATGCCTACAGCACGGTCAACGTGTATCAGTTGTCCAGCCAGGCTGGCGCGCATCCGCGCATCCTGGACGTTGCGCCTGACGCGGCTCGTGGTGCAGGGGCAGCCCTCACGCGCAGGGTGCATCTGGAGCAGGAAAACCTGATGATCCGGCTGAACCAGAACCTGGTGAAGGTCTGGGAAGAGCCCGACTATTGGCACTGGGCCAAGATGACCCATGTCGATCCTGCACCGTTCGAATTTTCGTTCGACCTGCCTGATCTGGCGGCGCGTGGCGGCGACGTGGCGGTGAATCTGCGCCTGCGCGGGATCTCCGTCGTTGCGAGCAACGGCCACGATCCGAAGCCCGTTGATCATCGACTGGATGTTCGCCTCGACGGGCACACCGTCGCTGAATTGTCCTGGGAAGGCCGTGACGAAGTGAGCCAGCACGTCGTGCTGCCTCTGTCTGCGTTGCGCGACAAGGGCAATCGCGTCAGCCTGGTCGTCCCCAAGCGGAAGCTCGCCTGGGAGCCCGCGACCCAGGTGGTGGACGTGGTGATGTTCAATTCTGCAGAAATGGATTATCCCATTCGTGGGAACCTGAACATCAGCAGTGAACCGTTTCGCTCGAATGGCGGCACGCCGAACCTGCAACTCGCGGGCAGCACGCCGAGCCTCTACAGCGGTGACGGGCATCGCTATATCGCCCGATTCGTCACGGACGGCGAATGGCGCTTTGCCAACCTGCCCGCGCGGGCGGAACTGTATCCCGTATTCGACGAAAAACTGCATAAACCCCTGTTGGTGCGTGCCCAGAGCAATGTGGATTGGCACGCGCCGAAGCAAGCCTGGGACTATTTGATCATCAGCCACGCGCGCCTGATCCAGGCGATCGAACCGCTCGCCGAATTCCATCGCCAGCGCGGTCTCAAGGTGGCAGTGATCGACGTCAACGATGTATACGATGCTTACAACCATGGCGTAGCACACCCATCAGCAATCCGCGCGATGCTGCAGGAGGCCTATCGCGAGTGGCCGCAGCCGCGACCACGTTTCGCCCTGCTCGTGGGCGACGCCAGCTTCGACATCCGCCACGAGCGGATCGATCGCCTCGCCATTGCCAAATGGGCGGATCGCGAGTTGCTGGAACCCGGCCATTTTGGCGACATTCCCAGCACGCCTTACGCGGACAAGCCCGCTGATCTTCCGAACCGCAATCTGATTCCCACCTGGCAATTTCCGTCGTACGATGGCCAGTCGGCGAGCGACAACCATTTCGCCAGCGTCGGCGACGACCCGCTGCATCCGGTCATTGCGATCGGCCGCTTCCCGGTCGTTGAACCCGCCGAGGTCAAGGCGATCGTCGACAAGACGATCAACTATCTGCGCAGTCCCGAATACGGCGCATGGCGCCGCGACGTGATGTTCATCACCGATGAAAGCGACTACTTCAAGAACACCTCCGACCAGGTCGCTGCGACGCTGGACAGCGTAGGATTCGCCGCCGACAAGGTCTACGCAAGCAGTGAAGAAAAGGACAATATCGCCCACCAGAGTGCGATCAAGGATGGGCTGAACCAGGGACGCTTGCTGGTCCACTTCATCGGCCACGGCGGTCGCTACATCTGGCGCACCGGCCCGCCCGACCTGCGCAAGAATCATGATTTGTTTACTTTGGAAGATGTTTCAGGATTGAACAATGCCGGTCGGCTGCCGATGATCCTGTCGATGACCTGTTATTCGGCGCCCTTTGACAATCCGACCGAGGATTCCATTGGTGAGCGCTTTCTGCGCGAGGCGGACAAGGGGGCAATCGCCGTGTTCGCGGCCTCCTGGCGCAATTCCCCGTCACCCGATTACAGCAAGGCGATCATCTCGGAACTCACCAAGCCAGGACAAAGCATTGGTACTGCCATCGTGGCCGGCAAGGCACGCAACAATGACGCGACGCTGGTGGAAACCTACAACCTGCTCGGCGACCCGGCCCTGATCCTGGAGCGTCCAGAAGGCGATCTGACCCTGCAACGACGTTCGACGCCGTTTGGCGGGACGCGTGTCCAGGTGGATCTGGCGCGACCTTCGTTCAGCGGGCGCATCGCCGCTGACTGGGTTGATGAAAAAGGTAAAATTCTGCATACCGAACAATTTTCGGCATTGGGTGCACGCTTCGTGTTGCCGAACCCGCCGCGCGGAGTTCTCGAGAACGCGACGGAAGTCCGCGCCTACGCCGCCGACGCGCGTCAGGGATTCGATGCTATCGGTCGGATCGTATTGCGCGAGGCGGCTAAACCGGCGGTGCAGCCGTCTCGCGGGCCAGCGTCGCCTGCCTCACTCGATAGTTCAGCCGCGCAGAAAATCGACGGCAGCGCCAAGTTCGCACCGGTGCGCGACGGCGCCGATCCGGTAATGCGCGGCGGGTTTGATCAGTCCTCGCCCGAGTCCAAAGGCAAGACGCGGGTATCTGGCGGGGAACCCGACCAGAGTTCACGCAAGGCGCTGCTCAAGTAACCGCGGTCGTAGAATCGAGTACTCAGGTGCGCGGCGAAGTCCGCGTTGCTGATCCGGCGTGACGCTTGGATTCGCTTGCGTTTGCGCCACATGCGCGGCAAGCCGAACAAGGCGTCGCGATAAAGGCGCAATACGACGCGCCATTTTCCGCGCAAACCATGGCGAATGAAAATTCCGATATGGATGGCGCATAGCCACGGCAGGCGGGCGACGATCAGCCAGGCTGGGACACATTTGACCAGCATCCAGATGGAATTGCGGATGCCATGGTAGAGGATGAAATCGTTGAAGCCACCCCCGCTGGACGCCTGTCCCTCGTGCCAGGCTAGCACCTCGTCGCTGTATTCTGGCAGGTAGCCGAGCAGCAGCGCGCGCGCCGCCAGATCGGTATCTTCGGCGTAGCAGAAGAACTCCTCGTCGAACCAACCGCCATGCGCGGCCTGGATCGCATTGAGCAACTCGCGGGAGTACAGGGCGCAACCGCCGGTCGGGCCGAAAAAAGGCTCGCGCACGTCGAGTCGATTCGACGCGAGCAGGCTGCGGTAGAACGCGATGCCCAGCGAATCCACTTCGGCGACCTGCGCGCCGTCGCGTGCGAGCTTGAGGACGCGACCGCCCGCCAACGCTGCGTTCCGACGCCCGCGCAGGTGTTCCAGCAGCCATTCGTGCAATGCCGGCGCCGCCACCGCATCGTTGTTCAGCAGCAGCACGTAGCGGATGCAAGGATTGGACAGCAAGCAGGTGATCGCCCGATTGCAGCCTGCCGCAAACCCGATATTGACCGGACTCGCAATCAGGTTCGCATCCGGCCAAAGCACTGCCATGCCATTTTGCAATTTATCTACATCGTCTTTTTGTGAACCGCTGTCGACGACGAGCAACTCCACGTCCGTCGCCAGTGATCGAAGCGACTCGATGCAGCGCAGGCTGCGATCCGCCGTGTTGAAGTTGACCAGCACCACTCCGGCGCGTGCGTTCGGAATGCCGCTCGCGGGTGGCGCACTCGCCTGGTGCGCAAGCGCCGTGCGCGCCGTACCTGCGCGCAGCATCGCGCTGCGGTACACCGCGACGGTTGCATCAATGCAGCGCTGCCAGCTGAACGTCGCGGCCTGCTGCAGACCGTGCCCTTGCGCTTCGTTTCGCCACGCGTCGTCGTCCAGCATGCGCGCGAGCCCGCCGCGAATCGCCTCCACATCGAATGGATCGACCAGTAACGCGGCCTTGCCCGCAACCTCGGGCATCGAGGCCGTATTCGCGGTCAGGACCGGCACGCCACTCGCCATCGCTTCGAGCACCGGCAAGCCAAATCCCTCGTAGATCGACGGAAACGCAAAACCCAGCGCGGCTGCATAAACGACCGGCAACTGTTCGTCGTCGAGGAAGCCCAACCGCCGCAGTTGACCCTTGCGTTCCAGCGGCTCCATGGCGCGGTCCAGGTCCTCGTCGAGCCAGCCGCGGGCGCCAACCACCACCAGCGGCGTGCGCGCGCGCTGGAACTCTGGCAGGCCTGCATAGGCTGCGACCAATCGCTCCAGGTTCTTGCGCGGCTCACGCGTCGCGACCACCAACAGGTAGCCACGCCAGCGTAGCCCAAGCGCCGTGAGGACCGGCATCGCGTCCGCTTCGTCACGCGGGTGAAAGCTCGGGTCGGCTCCGAGCGGCACGACATGCAGTTTGCTGCGATCCACGCCGAGCACAGTCACGAGCTCATCCCGCACGAACGCGGAGTCGGTGATCAGTGCATCGGCCCGCGCCAGCGTTTCAGGCAAATGGCGTTGCAGAAAGCGCACGCGCTCAGTCGGATGAAATTGTGGATAGCGCAAATACGATATGTCATGCACCGTCGCAACGGTGGGCCCATCGAACGGCATCAGCACAAAGTTCGGCGCATGCAGAACATGATCGCGCAGCGAGCGTGCGTTCCAGCGGAACAGGTCGGCACGCATGCGCGTGTAGCCTTCCAGCGCGAACTGGCGGAACGGCAGTACGCGCCGCAGGGTGGCAATCGTGTGGTTGATCTTGAGCGCCTGCGCGCTGTCGTCCACCCAGCGGTAGGCGGAGAACAGCTTCAGGTCCGCCAGTTGCGGGTGCGCACGCAAGCCACGCGCGAGCTGTTGCGTGTATACGCCGATGCCCGTCAACGGCGCGCTGATTGCATCGACGTTGAGGATCAGCTTGAGAGGATCCTGATTCATGCGGGCATTGGATCAGATCGGCGACGACGATGGCAGTTCGGCGACACGGCGACGTTCCGCGTCGAGCATCAGCCGGGCCAGCGTCGTCACGTCCGTGACCGGCGCGAAGCCGAGCTGGGTTCGCGCGAGGCGGGCGTCGCCGCAAATCATCGCGTCGTCGGAGGGACGCCACAACGCGGAATCAATGCGCAACTTCAGTCGCCCGTCGGCCGCGTCGTGCGCCGTTTCAGCGGAACCTTGGCCGCGCCATTCCAGGTCCATGCCGGCCGCCGCATAGATGCGCGTGGCAAATTCGCGGATGCTGGTCAGGACGCCGGTTGCCAGTACAAAGTCCTGCGCCGTCGCGCGCAACGCCATCATCTGCAGGGCCTGGACATATTCGGGCGCGTAGCCGAAGTCGCGGTGCGCGTCCAGATTGCCCAATGCGATCGGTTCGGCATCCGGGCGCGCGGCCGCGGCGGCCAGCTTGCGCGTCACAAAGGCCGCACCGCGCAATGGCGATTCGTGGTTGAACAGGATTGCCGAACTCGCGCGCAATCCGAAACTGTCGCGAAAGCAGCCAACAGCCGCGTGGCCAGCCAGCTTGGAAAGAGCGTAGGGATGCCGGGCCAGCGGCCGGCTTGCTTCGTCCACCGGGCCGTTCGAGTACATTTCTGAACTTGCTGCATAAATAAACGATGCGCCATTTCCGAGTCTGCGCAGCGCGTCCAGCAGGTTCACGCAGACCAGCGCGTTCGCCTCGAACACGCGCAGCGGCGCGGCGTGTCCTTCCGCCACCGAACTGATCGCCGCCAGGTGAAAGATCTGTTCCGGTTCGAGCGCCGAGAGAAACACCCGGCATCGCTCCGCGTCACGCAGGTCCAGTCGATGCACATGCAGCGCCGGATGGTCCGCAATGGCCAGCTCCCGCCAGCGCCAGGGCGATTCCAAGGCGCTGTCTGCGGGCAAGGCCGTATGAACCTCATAGCCTTGACCCAGCAGGTCGCGGCACAGATAGGCGCCGTCCTGACCCGCTGCGCCGGTCACGAGCACTCGTCGCCCGACTTGCGGCGTCGCGTTGTTCACGTCGACACTTGCGCAAAACTGCGCATACTGCACAAAGCACCGAGGATCGCGGTCGCTACGGGCGTGAGCGCATCGATGCGCGCTGTCGCGATCCCCAGCGCAGCCGCCATACCTGTCAGGTCCTCATTTGCGGCCGCATCAAGAAACAGTTCGATCGCGTGGATCTGCAACCAGCGATGCAGATCCGCACGCAGAAGGTCCGAGCATGCTGCAAGCCCGGTCACGGTTGGCGTGTGTTCGCGCTCCACCCATCCGGAAGCGACGCGTTGCTCCAGCCAGCAGCCCGCGGCAACGCGACGCAGGCGCCAGAGTTCGAATGGCGCCTCTGCGGCAATCGCCGCGTCGGCCAACGCTTCGTCGGCGCACAGCAGACGCGGCAGCGGCAGCGGCCCCGGCATTGCCGCGGCCGCGTAGATGCGTCGCACGCGCCAGTCGAGCACGCGCCGCCGGAACGAAAACAGCGTGGCGCCGACCGCTGCCTCGTAGTTCGGCCAGCGGGTACGCAGAACCTGCATGCCCTGTGCGCCCAACCGCGCCCGCCGGTCATGCCCGAAGCTCATGCTGCGCGCGTGCCGCACCATTACATTGCCAACGACAACGTGGTGCCATCCGGCCGCCTCGGCGCGCTGGCTCCAGTCGTTTTCTTCACCGTAGCCTTCGGCAAACGCTTCCGCATCGAACATGCCGACCACGTCGATCGCGGCGCGGCGCAGATACATGCAGAAACCATTGCCCGTGGGCAGACGCGGATAGGCAGTCCCCGCGCCCTGCCACAACGCACATGCGGCCTGTTCAAATGTCCACATCGCCGGTAGTGGATTTTCCCGTTCGAGTTCCGGCACGGAGAATGCGCCTGCGTTATCCGATACGGCGGTCGCACTGGCGGTCTGCGGATCTGCGCAGATGGCACGTCGCAGACCGTCCAGCCAACATGCCGCAACCTGCGCGTCGGCGTTCAACAGCACCACGTCGTCATCGCCCGCCAGGGCCATGCCATGATTTACCGTCGCGGTGAATCCGCGGTTCGACGCATTCGTCAGGACCTGCACGCCGGCAAGCCCGGCGTAGCGCGCCAGCAGGGGAGCGACGGCCGGATCGGTACTGGCATCGTCGATGACGATGAGCCTTGCAGGACCCGTGCTGTGCGCCAGCACGCTATCGAGACACGCGCGCACGAGGTCTGGCGCATTGTATACCGGAACGACAATCGTGACGGCGCGTCGCAACGCATCGATGCCCTGCTGCGTATCCACCAGTCGCGAATCCGCCAGCGGGCGCAGCGGGCGATCAGCAATGGCAGCTGCGATACCGGGCTTGCCCCACTGCAATCCGACAGGCAGGGTGCGTGTACCATCGTCGAACACGAAGGACGCATTCATGCACGATTGACCGCCGGGTGCAAAGTCGAAATGCAGCGTGCGCAAGTCCGCAGCACGATCATCCAGCGGCGCGAATATCGCACCGTCGATTTCCACCCGTATCACGCCCGCGTCGCCACCGGCAACAACGCACAGATCCGCACCGTCCCACTCGATGCGGCGTATGCGGCGTTGTAGTTTTTGTGCAGTTTCCATCAGGTTCCGCGGTTTTGTGATTCACGCCGCAACGCGGCACGATGTTCCGCCGCCAGACGCAGCAGCAGGTCGGTCCCCGATGGATCCGCCGCCGGTAGATCCGCCCGCTTGAGTATTTCTCCACTGCGCAGCAAATCCCATAGCCTGCTCTGCGTGGTCGTGACAGGCGCCGTGGCGCCCTGCCAGTGCACGAGCTCGCGACTCACCCAGGCAGCGATTTCGGTTGCGCCAGGCTCGCGCAGGCCGCCTACGCCGGCGCCGGACAATTGTTCGCGCAGGATCCGCGCGGTTTCAAGCGGGGCGTCAAGCACGGCATCATAGTCGATCACCACTCGCGGCAGTCCGCGGCTCGCGGTGAAGGCCATCCGATTGTAGTGCTCCCACAGCGCGAGGGCATGCGGCATTTCGAGGCCATCCCGCGCGACGAGGGATCGAGCCACCGCGGCGGGTGCACGCACCACGTGAACGCAGACGGGCGACTCGATCAAATCCACAATATCGGGCAGCAGCAGGCACAGTCGGGGCTCCTTGATGAACCAGGCCGACTGCGATTCCAGATCGCTCAAGATGGGCCCCATCGCGCGACGCAGTTCCGCTCGCGCCGCCGGTTCCGACGGCACATCCCATCCCAGTGGTATCGACCAATCACCGCCGCGCTCACGCAAGCTGCGCACCAGCGCATTGTGCAAATCGGCCCGCTCGAAATGACCCCGCGCATTGTCCGCGCCGGCGTGCAGCCACTGTCCCGCTTGCGCGCCATGCAGTCCCATCAATTGCAGCAGGCCCGCGACGCATGACGTGCCGGAGCGGTGCATGCCGAGCACGATCACGCGGCCCGGTGCGTGTCGCGAGCGTCTCCCGACACGCGCGCCCCTGGAGCCAGGCGACGCGATTGAAAGCGCATCGAGCCTGTTGCGGATGCGCGCCGCAGCGGCTTCGATCGAACGGTAGGTCCGTACGTACTCGCTGGCGGCGCGCGCGCGCGCTGTCGCAGGTGCGCGCGCATCGAGGATCTCGCGCATCGCGGCGATCAGCGCAACCTGCTGTTCCGATTCATTGTGGAACACCGGCATCGTGCAGGAATCCGCTGCCCGCAGCAGCTCGCCAGCGGCGCCGTGCGCGGGCGCGATGACCGGCGTGGCGACGGCCAGTGCACGCAGCAGTGGCTCGATGCGCCACGTACTTTGCGATGCGCTGATCAGCGCATCGGCGCTGCGATAAATCACACCCTCCTGGTTTTCCGGGAGTGACCGTGGGGCGAGAAAACTGATCCTGCCACCGTGCGGATCGAGTCGCAACGCGGCGATGGCGGCGTGCAGATCCCGCCCGGGCGCGTCGATCCAGCACACCAGGCGTACCGGGTCGCGCCGCAAAAATGCGCGTGCAAATGCCTGCAGCACGCACCAGGGGCGATCGACATCGTCCCAGGCGGCGACGCAGAGAAACACGAATTCGCCGTGCGGATTGTCGACGCGCCGGATCAGCGGATGGAAATAATCCACATCAATACCCTGCGCCATCACGCTGACCGGTCGGTCTACCGAGACCGCGTGCAGCGCCCGGCGATGCCATTCGCTGGGCACCCAGAGTTCATCCGCGCATTGCCAGTCGGTCAGAGCCTCGCCGAGCGGCGGCGTTTCGAATCCGGCGTAGCCTATGTTCCAGGCGCCGAGGGCGCGATAAAACAAGGCCGGGTCGCCGCAGACAACCGCGACGGAATTGCGCGAGGGCACCGGGCGCGAGCGCAGGGTATTGAGCACGTAATCGTGACTGTCACCATCTTCGGCGAGCGCCGCGGGCAATACCGACGCGTAGAGGGATTGGTAACGCACGTCGACACCGGCACGATCCAGTGCACGAATCAGCGGCCGCGATTGCGCCGCGGGCTCCGGCGGAAATTCCAGCGCCGATTGCCATAGCAGGCGCTGCCGGTAACGAGCACGTAGAGTCGGTTGCCAGTGCCGCGAAAATACCGCCCGCCCCTGCGCGTAGAGTGCTTCGCGCCGCACCGAATCGGTCGTCGTCGAACCGTGCTGCGCGTGCAGCAGGGTGACGCCGCCGCACAGAACGCTGCGCAATCCCGCCGCGGCAGCACGCAGGCAATAGTCGCTGTCTTCAAAGTAGGTGTCGTAGTCCTCGTGCAGCGGACCGATCGCATCGAGCACGCGGCGCTTTATATACACCGCGGCAAATACCACGCCTTGCACCGTGCGCGCTCCGTGCGCGTACTGTCCGATATCGTGTTCCAGGCGGCCGGATGGAATCTGCACGCCAGCGCCGGTATCGGGCAGAACCAGGCTGCCGGCGTGTTGCAGATGTCCCGCGGAATCGATCAATCGGCAACCGACAATGCCGATATCCGCAGCCTCATCCGCGCAAGCGCGCAGGCGGGGCAGCCAGTCGGCCTGGACGAACTCCAGATCATTGTTTAAAAGTACAATATCGCTGCCGGCTGCGGCGGCTGCGATTCCGGCATTGTTGCCGCGCACGTACCCGAGATTGCCCGGCAGCCGAACGATGCGCAGCCAATCCATGTGCGCGTCCAACTCGGTGACCGTCGCGTCGCTGGAGCCGTTGTCCACCACGATGACTTCGCAATCCGGCAATTCGCACTCGCGCAGGCTCGCCAGCGCGCGCCGGGTCAGGTCCCAGCGATTCCACGCAAGCAGGATCAGACTGCTGCGCGCGCGTTTCACGCAGAACCGGTCAACACGCGTTCTCCGCCGGCGGACACCCAGAAGCGGGCCAATACGGCGTCCGCATTCTCGGCGACATCGTCCCGGGCGCACAATTGTTCGAGCAACACTTGCTGCCGCTGCAAGCGGTCGTAGTGGGCGTCGACGATCTCATGCCAGTGGCGGGCGGACTGGGGCACAGGCGGCGCTCCGCCCAGCAGTCGTGCGCAACGCGCCATCGCACCAGTCACGGCGCTACCGATGCGCCAGCTGCGCGAGGCCAGCAGTGCATCGCCCTGCGCCAGCAACACCTGCACCAGCTCGCGCAATTGCTGCTCGGTGGCTTGCGCCGCCACCAGACGCAGTCTGCATTGTTCGCTGCCCATCGCTGCGCCACCGCACCATCCCAGGGAGTGCGCATCGTAGCGCAAGCCCATCGTCGGAATAACACCGTTCCACATGGCATGCGCCATTCAACGCGTCAGGCCAGTACAGGTCCGCAGCGCCAGGCGCCGGAGCAATTCCACGCTTCCACTTTCGCGTTGCTCGACGCTGAAACAGAGGCGCGATCCCGGACCAGCCGCGAGCGCGTCCTTCACGAAACCGGAAACAGGGGAGCGAAATGCATCGGGGCGGCGGTTGCCTCTACCGGGACCTCCGTTGCGTCTTCCGCCCGCGGCAATCACCCCATCAGCGCTCGCTCACCTGCACATCGGCAACCCCGAAAGCATCGAATCCGTCAGCGTACAGCCCCTCGCTGACGCGGATCACGCCGCGCATGCCGCTGCCGGTATCGCCGTGCTGGTCGCAGTAGTAGCCGAATTTTCCGATTGTCGAGAACTGGACAATCACGTGCCACAGACTGGAGCTGGGGCTGGTGTTGGTGCTGCAATTCACCGCGCAATGGAAGCGATTGTTGTCTTCATGCACATTGTGCACACCAGCGCCGTTGCGAAATTCGATCGCGTCGCCCTGCCGGATCGTGATATCCGCCGGACTGAAGCTCAGATCGGCGTTGGCAGTGACGCGCCAGACCGTGGCCTGTGCCGGCCACATCGCGATCAGTCCGCACAATGCAAGGCCAAGGCTCGCGAGGTGTCGACTTGATTCACGTTTATACTTTGTCACGCACTCAACCGAGGAAGCGCAAGTTCGGGCTGGCAAAGCGTCCGAGGTTCGGGAAAATGTCGGCGATTCCGCCGGCATTGACACCGAACCAGCTGGCCAACGTCGCGGAATACTGGTCAACAGCAGTGGTCGGGATGATCTGCCCATAGCCCGTATCGTCGGGATTCGCGTCCGGCTGTGCGTCGGTGTTTTGAATCAGGGAAGGCATGCTGCCATAGAAGCGCCCACCCCGCACGGCATCGCCCATGACGAAATGATGGCCACCCCAACCGTGATCGGTGCCGTCGCTGTTGATCGGCAAGGTGCGTCCAAAATCAGAAGCGGTAAATGTCGTGACGCCGTTGCCGATGCCGAGTTCGGTCAGCGCCGCGTTGAACGCCACCAACGCCTGCGACAATTGGCTGAGGTTGTCCTGCTGGTCGGCGATCTGGGTGCCGTGCGTGTCGTAGCCGCCGACGGACGTGAAAAATACCTGGCGGCTCATGCCAAGCGCGCCGCGGATGCTGATCAGGCGCGCGACCATCTTGAGTTGATTGCCCAAGTCGGTATCCGGGAACACCGTGGCCAGCGCGGGAGCGCCAAGCAGTGCGCTATCGACCCGCTCGTAATTTGCGATCGATCGCCCCGCCGCATTCGCGAAACTGCGTTCGAGCACATGCCCTTGCGTTCCAGCGGCGATCAGCGCGCGATATGCCGCCGCGCCACTCGCGTTGTCGCCATCCATGACCCACGATTCCGGGCCGTCGCCCTGATAGCTGAGCTTGGTCACGCCGTCCGGGCTCATGGAATACTGATCAACCACAGTGCCGCGCTGAAAGCGATTCTCGTCGGCGAGCGAGATGCTCATCGGCAGCTGGCCGGCATTCGATGCATGCAACAGGTCGGCGATGCGACCGCCCCAACCGACGGCACTGGTGTCGTCCGGTCGCGATGTCTGCCACTGCGTGGTTTGGTCATCGTGCGAGAACAACTGCGGTGGCGTCGGCACCGACTCGTTCTGGTATTGCGCGACCGTAGTGGGATAGAGCAGTGAACCGACATTGCCCACAATGGCAACTTTTCCGCTATTAAACAAACCGCGCAAGCCGGACAACGCGGGATGCAGGCCATATTGGCCGCCATCGCTGGGTGGGCCGCCCGGCAGCCCCGCTTGCACGGCCAGCGGCGACAAGCTGTTCGCCTGGATCGTCGCGCGCGCAAGCGCAAGGCTGCGGCGCGAATCAGCGTAATAGCCATAGTGCGACGTGTCGTAGGGCACGATCGTGTTGAAGCTGTCATTGCCGCCGTAAAGGAAGACGCAGACCAACGCCTTGTAGTCGGTGAACTGGATCTGATTGGCGGCGGCCTCGACCAGGCGCAGATTTCCGAATGCGGAATACAGACCGGCCCCGCCCAGCGCGGCGGCGATGCTCTTGCGCAGAAATTGACGACGATTCACGTGCATGGTTCGCTGCTCATTTCTGGATCGAGTATTCGGGAGAGTTCGCGATCAGATACAACGCGTGCTGCACGCGGGTGCGGCCCAGGTTCGCGCCAAGATCGGCCGCGGTCAGCGAATTGAGATGCGTCAGCAGCACATTGCGCATGAACGGCGACATCTGGCCGGACATCAGCAACAGACTGTAATTGTCCACCAATTGCCCCGGATTCGCGGCGGCCATGGCCGCATCGCGCGTTTCGTCCATCGACAGGGTCTCCGCTGCGTCGCTGTCGTTGCAGTCCTCGCTGCCGACGTAGTTGCAGAAGATCTGATGGAACAGATAGTTCGGCGTCTCCACCGCGACCGTGTCGGTGAGGATCTGGAACTCGGGTCCGGCTAGGTTGCGCGTGACCATTTCGCCCGTGGGGCGGAAATCCGGTTTGAAGAAATTGAACACGGTGGCTGCGCGCAGCGGTGCCTGGCCGAACCAGCTTTCGATCGGCGGATAGTTGCTCAGCGCCGCATTGCGTCCATTGATCGAGCGCGCCGCCATGGCACGCCACAGCTGCGCCGACTTGACCAGCGGTTCGCGAACCTTGCCGAAGCTGTCCGGAAAGCGCCATTGGCCGTAGCGCGCCTCGGGATCGAGCAGGATCGCCTGCACCACGGCTTTCAGATTGCCGCGCACGTGCTGCGCGCTGCTATCGTCCTTGAAGATCTGCGCGACGCGCTGCACATATTCCGGACTCGGATTGCTCGTGACCAGGCGCTGGATCAGGCGCATCGAAATAAACGGCGGCACATTCGGGTGCTGGAATATGTTGTCCAGGGCCGCGCTGAGTTCCACCTGCGCGTTGCCACCGTGCAGCAACAACCCGTTGGGCCGCGCGACATTGACGTAGTCGAGCAGTTGCTTGTCCGACGTGGTGTCGTGAAACGCTTCGACCGCCTGCATCTCGTTCCGCCACGGCGGCTCATCGGCATTCGACGGCCCGCAGCCAAAATAATCGTCTTCGTTGCAACAGGTATACGTGTTCGACCCGCAGCCGAGATTGTTGAAATCCCAACCCGTGAACACCGCCGCGAATCCGCGCACGGTCGTCTGATCGTAGGTCGGGACCGGCGCGTTGCCGACCAGCACCGGCGTTCCGTTGAGATTGAGCTGCACCAGTCCGACGGAAAACAGCTGCAGCACTTCGCGTGCGTAGTTCTCGTCCGGATGGATGTTTTGCGCGGGATCGGCTTTCTGGTTCTGAATCGCGTTCAGATAGACGCCCATCGCCGGATGCTTGGTCACATCCTCGAGCAATACGCGAAAATTGGCGAAAGCATCTCTGGCCAGCATGTCGTAGTAGCTCGCCAACGCCCACGGTTGGTAATTGAGCGTGCCATTGGCATTCGACACGACAAAAATCTCGCTCAAGGCGAACGCAACGCGCTGCCGCAATTGGTCGCCCGGAACCACGTTGCTGCGGCTGGGGTCGGGTGTGCCTGCCGAATTGATGCTCCAGCTTTCCAGCCGGGTGTCATCGTCCACCTCGTTCTGGTTGTTGATCGGCGGCAGGTTTGCCACCCAGTCCAGATAAGGTACTTGTGTAGAAACGGGCGCGGCGAACTGCGCATTGAACCAGGCGGCATAGCCGGTCAAACGCAGATTGGTGATCTCCGCCGTGGTGGGCCCGAAGGTCGCCTGCGCGAGGAACCGCGCAGCGTCCGCGTCGCGTCGCGGTCCTGCCAGGATGGATTCAAAGCCGTCGTGCAGCAGCGGGTCGGGATTGTGGCTCAATCCCTGGGCGCCGGCCGTCATCGACAGCAATGCGCAACATCGCGCCACCCATCGCAGGCTCAATGCCATTGCGCTTCGACGCATGATTGGTTTCCCCGGCCAAATTCCCCCGCCCTGCAACGCTAACCGGATCGCGGCTCGACAATCGTGCGTTGCGTCGCAATCGGACCCAACGGTTCGGATGCCGCGCACGCGTGTTCGATTTCGCGGTCCCGTTCGTTCCTGTCAACGCCCTCCGCGACCCTCAGGTATTTGCCATGCGCCATGTCCTCGCCCTGTTCGCCGTTCTCGGCGGCGCTCTTTTGTGCGCCGGCAGCGCAGGGGCTGAAAGCCTGCAATGCACGTCGATCACGAGTGTTCCCTTCACGATATCCGCGTCAGGCAGCTATTGCCTGACCGGCAATCTGACCAGCACGGTCACCGGCACGGCCGCTGCCATCACGATTGCGGCGAATAATGTAGAACTGGATTTGAACCGCCACGTTCTGGCCGGTCCGGGCGGCACCACCGCAGGTTTCGGGATCTACGCGATCGCGCGCAGTGGTTTGCGCATCCGCAACGGAACGCTGCGCGGATTCACACGCGGGGTGTTCGTGACCGACAGCCTCGTGGGATTGCCGCCCATCACTCCGAGCGGTGCGTCAAACCAACACGAAATCAGCGAGCTGCGCGTCGAAGGCGGCATCTTCGGAATCTCGCTGCTCGGCCATTTCAGCAGCGTGCACAACAATCAGATTGTGGGCGCGACCCAATACGGGATCGCCGCGGGCGGCACCGGTGGTGGCGTGGAAGTCCGCGAAAACTTTGTTTCGAATGTGAGCGCGGGCAGCCTCGCCGCCTACGCAATCTCGGTCGGGGCACCTGGCTCGGTGGTGCAGTCGAATGTCGTCAGCGGCGTGCGCGGGAGCGCCTCTTCGGCAGCCATCTATGTCGGCGGCTCTAGCTCGATCGTATCGCGCAACCGCGAAACCGATCTGGCTGGCGCGTACGCGGTCTACTGCAGCGGTGGCGGCGTAAAGGTCGAAGGCAACATCTTCGCAGGCACCGTCGCTGCGTCACCGCTATTCGGCTGCAGCACGCTGGGCACGAATGGCTAACGTCGCATCGGCAGGCTGAAACCTCAGCCTGCGGGATCGGCCACGTTGATCGCGCGGGACGCATGTAAGTGCATGTTGCGCCAGCGGCCTTTTTCACGAATATACGTATCGGAAAACTTCACATTGCTGTCGAAGGACTGGCCGTGATCGATGCCCTTCTGATGCAGCATCGCCACCACGATAGCCATGTCGCCATGCACGCGCACTTTCCAGTCCCGCGTTTCGTTGATTTCCCAGTGCGTTTCCGGCGACTTCACGCTGTCCAGGATCTGCGCCTTGCTGCGCTCGTCACCGGACGCGACGACCAGCACGTAATCATCGGTAAAAATCTCTTCCAGGGCCTGGATATCGCGATCGACGAATGCGCGCTGCATGCGCTTGTCGGTCGCGATCAAATCCTCAACATCCTTGCTGTCGGCGCTGGACGCATACCCGCCCGTGGCTGACAGCGTGGCCACGCCGAGCGTGGCCAGCAACAAAGCTCGAATCGTGCGCATTTCCCGCTTCTCCATCGACGTTGGTTGCGGTACTGACGCACCGCCCCGGATACGTTAGCCGCAACGACAGGCGCGCGACAGGGCCAGTTCCCCGGAGATTTGCGGTACCCATTCTTGCGCCGCAAATCGTACCTGCGACACGTGGCGTGCAGCATGCAACCACCTGCGACCGCTCCAGGCTCTGTCGTATCGCGAGCGCTACTTCCATCGACCTCAGACGACGATACGGGCGCGTCGTTCCGCGAAATCGGCGTAAGCCAGCAGCAGCACCAGCAGCGTGGCGAGCACCGCAGACGATCCGACCGTGCCCAGATTGAGGCCACCCGCCGAGACTGGTTTGGTCAACAGATCGCCGAACGTCGCACCGAAAGGGCGGGTCAGCACGAAGGCGATCCAGAACAGCAGCACATGGCTCATGCGCGTGCACCGGTAAGCCAGCGCAACCAGACCGATGCCGGCACCGATCAACGCGGCGCCACCGATGAAGCCCAGTCCCGAGTCATCCGCAAGGTAGTCGCCCAATGCGGTGCCCAGTGTGTTGGAAAACAGGATCGCGGACCAATAGAAGATTTCCGCGCGGCGGCTTTGTATAGTATTCACGGAAAGGGATTTTTCAACGTATCGCCAGAGCGCGAGCACTGCAAGCAGGCCGCCTGCCAGCAGCAGCGATCCGCGCGCGTAGCCCAGGCCCAGGGTGCGGTCCATGAAATCCGACAGGGTCGTGCCGGCGGTGCTGGTGGCAAGGATTACCGCCCAGTAAAGCCACGGATGAAACCGCTTCGCCGCCAACTGCGCGGTCAGGGACAGCAAGAACAGGCTCAGCAGGATCACGCTGCTCATGCCATAGCCAAGCTTCAGCGTCATTGAGACAAGATCGCCCGCGGTTTCGCCGAGCGTCGTCGCGCAGATCTTCATGACCCAAAATACAAGTGTGATTTCTGCAACTTTGCTGACTGCAGTCGGGGGGTGTGTTTCAGACATCGTCTGGCGAGGTGTCGGCGCCGCGTTGGCGGCAAGGAGCGTGGACGGAACAATCGGGGCACTTCGTCCAGTATCGAGCGCGACGCGCAGAATCAGGCATTACGATCCGGTAATGACGGCGACATGTCGGCGCCGAGACAGCGTTGGGCACAGGGCGACGCAGGTCGGCCGACGCTGCCCGTCGCCACCGTGCCCGCGCGCGCGGATCGCCGGAAAATCATCCACCGGACGCGATCGTCCGCCAGTCAGCGTCGGCCTGAGCGGGCCGCATCCGGCGATAGGGCGTTGCCCATTCAGCGCAGCGTGGCGAATGCCAGCGCCATTTCGGCATCGCCGCGAGCCATGCCGCGCCAGGCATCGGAGCCGGATGGCGCATGATGCTGGGCGATGCCGACGACCCTGCCCTGCGCATCAAGAATCAGCATGCGCGCCGCACCCGCATTCGCGAGCATTTCTACCACAATCCCATTGTTTGCCAGTTGATTCATCGCCGGGCGCACCTTCAGATTGCGAGCCTCGACTGACTGCAGCCGATTCGCCGGCGGTCGCTTGCCCAGCCAACGGGCTTCCGGCCAGGCATACATCGCTGCGCCGTGTTCCTCGAGCAAGGGCAGCGCCCGCTGCAGTTCATCGAAGGGCGTCTCGCCCATCGGCTCATCGCGATCAAGCACGCCGACCGCGGCGCCCAATGCGACCTGCTCGGCCGCGTTGCGCATGCTCAGCGCAAGCCGACCCATCCACACTTCACTGGGTGCGACGAATACCGCCACAACGAGGGCGATCTGCAAGGGCGCGCGGGCACGCCGGCGCGCCGGGGTCGCCAGGCACCACGCACAGAGCAAGCCGCTCCAGAACAGACTGGACCAGACCAGATAGCGCGCTGCGAGCACCTGTTCGGGCAAGGCCACGAAATAGTCGCTGCGCGAGACGGCGACCATGCCACCGACGAGCAAGGAGAATCCGGCGACGCCCAGGGCGATGCGCAGCCCGCTCGCGCCGGCGCATGCCGCGCGACGCGCGCGTTGGCAGGCCAGCGCAAACAGCACGACCCCGGTGATGCCGAGCACGGATTGCGGCCACACGGCCTGGGTCATCTCGCCAAACATCCCGCTCCAGGTTTGCGCGATGGTCATGCCAACGGCGCGCAGGATTCCTGCGGGCAATTGTGCCGCGGCGTGAGTATCCAGCAGCGGCCAGAGCAGATACTGCAGCGGTGCAGCGAGCCAGCGTAAACAAATCACACTCTGCACAAAGGGATCCATGTGCAGGGTTTCGGTGCCGCCGCCTCCGCGCGTATACAGCAACAAGGCGAGCACCAGGCCTGCCAGGATGGGCGCCCAGGCACGCCACGGAGCGCGGCGCAGCCACAGCACGCCGAGGAACGCCGGCAGGCAGGCCATCCCGCTGCCAAACGAAAATGCCGCAGCCAGGCCAAATGCCGCGGCCAGCGCGGAGCGCGCCGATTCCGATGCCGTCTCGCGTGCGACCAGACGCAAACCAGCGAGCAAGCACGCGATGACCAGATAGGCATGTACCGATTCGTTCGCATGCGCGAGGGCGCGTTCATTGCCGAGCCAGACGACGCCAAGGGTAGCGAAGAAGACCGCTGCGACTCGCGCATGGCGCGGTACGGAATCACACCATGACGCCCGCGCCAGGCATGCGACACACAGCAGCGCCAGCAGCGCACCGACGGCGATCTGCAGCGACTGGTCTGCGTCGAACCAGCGCAGCTCGGCGACGCGCAACAGATTCGGCAAGACCTCGCGATGTCCATTGTCGGCCGCGAGGACGTTGGCCGGAAACGACTGCGTGATCAGCCGCGCATAAAAACGCCATTGGTCGGCATACGGCACGCGCGGCGCGACAATCAGCATCGTCGCGAACGCAATCGCGGCATACGCCGCAGTGGCCAGCCCGACCAGAATCAGCGGCACATCGCGACGCTGGGTCGGCGGAAGATCAGCGAGTGGCAGGTTCACGCAGCGGCCAGGGCACGGGTCGGTGGAAGTCCTGCAGTGTAACCGTCAGGTTGAATCCTGTGGCCCCCGCAGGGGACGGAGGCAATACGAAACATTGGTGATCGGCTCGCCAAGCGACACGGGCGCTGCGCAGGCATCGAGCGCGGCATATCCGTAACCGCCATTTGCAGGTTTCTGCAGAAAGCAATTGGTGTACCCAACGACCATCCGGTTTCGCCTAGGCAGGCTGAGCAATGCGTCACAGCCGCACAATCGTCCAGGCCCGACGATAGCGAATCCAGGCCTCGCCGCCCGCCGCCCCGTGAGAGACTGCCGCCCCATGCGATATCGTTCCGCATCTCCGCAGTATTGCTGCCACGTGGTCCTCGCTTTGTGCATAGCGCTGCTGTCGTTGTGCGGCAGCGCAGGAGCTACGGGATATTTCGTCGCGACAAACGGGTCGGACGCCAATGGCGGTACGACGCTGGCAGCCCCATTCCGCCATGTCGCATTCGCCACCGCCCTTGCGCAACCTGGCGATACGATCGACGTGCGGGGCGGCAGCTACGCCGAACGCGTGATCATCAGCCGTCCCGGTACTCCAGTGGCACCGATCACCCTGCGTGCGTACGCGAATGAAACACCGGTGCTGCGCAGCACCGGTAGCGGTCCGACCGTGTACTTCTACCATCCCGACTGCGACGAAGACGTGATCGGCACCGGCAGCGGCAATGTGGATTGCCACGCGATGCACTGGCTGGTGCAAGGGCTCACCCTGCAAGGCAGCAGCAGTGGCGGCGGCGACGGCAATGCGATCAAGATCGATACACCGCGCGTGCGGCTGGAAGGCAACAAGCTCTGCTGCGCCGTCGCCGACGTGGTGAAACTGGTGCGCACCGCCAACGACGTGGTGATCCGCAACAACGAGATCTGGCAGGACGCGACGATCACGACACCCGGCCCCAATGCGCAGGGTGTGGATATCGTCGGCGCCGACCGCGTGCAGGTGATCGGCAACACCGTGCACGATGTACCGGACATCGGCATCTACGCGAAAGGCAATGCGCGCAATGCCTTGTTCGAGCGCAACCGCCTGGTCAACATCGGTCGCGCCGACGATGGTCACGCCCTGATGCTCGGGCAGTCGACCGACGCCGAACGACTGGTTGACGGTGATTTCGAGACCTACGATGGCGTCGTTCGCAATAACCTCGTGGTTGGGGCCACCTGGTCGTGCCTGGCGACTGCGTCATCGTTCAACGCGCGCTTCTACCACAACACCTGCTACAACACCGGCCAGACCACGCACGGCAGCGTGCTGCTGTCGAACGAATCGGAGCTCGGCCGCAGCGGGGAACAGATATACCTGGTCAATAATATATTTTATGGCTCTTCGGCGCGGCCGGTGATCAAGATCGGATCCAGCGCGATGACCGACTATTCGACCCTGCACATTCAACGCAATCTTTACTACACGGGCGCCAGCGCGCCGACGTTCATCGCGAGCGACTTCTTCAACGCGGTAGGCTTTGCGCAGTGGCAGACGAATTTCTCGGGTCTGACCGGCCACGTCGACACCAGCATCGTCGGCAATCCGCAATTTGTCGGCACTACGGGTACCACGCCGTTGCAACTGACCGCGACCAGTCCGGCGATCAATGCCGGCGACGATCCCAGCCCGTGGGTCACCCAGGACTACGCGGGCAATGGCCGACCGGTCGGTGCTGGCTATGACATCGGTGCCTGGGAATACGGTGCCAGCGACCGCGTCTACTGCGACGGATTCCAGAACCCGTCTGGTTGCGCGTCACTCATCCTGGAGCCCTGAACGCTCGGACGGCGCGATGCGCTCATGCGTCACTCGTATAAATGTCCGGAAAGTAGCGTTCCATCAGGTGTTCCGGCCGCGTCGGTTCGGCGAATCCGAATTGCGCGTACAGTCCGTGCGCGTCGCCGGTCGCCAGCGTGAATCGGCGCAGACCCTGCAATCCCGGATGCGCGAGCACGGCGTGCAGCATCCGCTTGCTGTAGCCTTTGCCGCGCTGTTCGGGCAGCACGAACACGTCGACCAGGTTCGCGAATGTCGCGTAGTCCGAAACGACACGCGCAAAAGCGACCTGCGTCGTACCCAGGTAGCCGCCAAAACACAGCGAATGTTCGATCGAGCGCTGCACGGTTTCGCGGGGAATACCCTGCGCCCAGCTGGACTCACCGGCAAGGAAGCGGTGAATCACGTTCAGGTCGAGTTCGTTCCGTTCCGTACTGATCCGCAGGGGCATGGCGCGCGTCCGCTCGCGAAAAATGCAGCATAGCGTGTGCGCGGAACCCCTGTCGACGGCGCCCCGGCGCGTACCACCGCACCGTCACGCCGCAGACTTGCCATCTCCACAAGGCAAGGTGGCTTCCATTTCGCCACCTTGCCTGCGAATCCCCCGAGCGGATTAACGACCGTTGATTACCACGTCGGCAATCAGACCGGTTGCGACGGCGATCAACAGATAGTCGTTGCCCTCGCGCACCCAATGGTAACCACCGCCCGGACGACGCAGATGGTAGGTGCCGTAGTCGCGCACGACGAAGCCGCGATCACGGTAGTAGTCGCCGCGCGACCACCCGTTGTGATTGCCTTGCCAGATACCGTGGCTGCGATGCCAGCCGTAGTTGCGGCCACCATTGTGACCGTCCCAGCGACCGTCCCGGCGATCTTCATGGCGCTCGTCGCGTCGGTCATCGCGATGCTCATCGCGACGGTCTCCATCGCGTGAATAACTGTCGTCCCGACGGTCGCCGTCATGACGATCGTGGCGATCCTGGGCCGTTGCAGCGACCGTACCGAACAAGGCCGCACATGCAAAAGCAATGGCAGTAAGTTTCATGATGGCCTCCAATCGCCAGCAGGCACCGGATGGTGCACGGCGCTCACTCTAGGCGTATGAAACTGAACGGCGAGCCATGCGGCAACAGCGGCGTTCACGATCTGGCAGGTATTCGGCGCGGCATGCCTTGCGTGCGCTCCGCGCCGGGCCTGCAACATTTCCGCAGAGTACAAGCGTACACCTGTGAT
>JBDTLV010000027.1:0-50412 GCA_039934615.1 Tahibacter sp. | reverse complement strand
GCGGCGGGGCAGTGGGTGCTCAGCGATCGCTTTACCGATGCGAGTTTCGCCTATCAGGGCGGAGGACGCGGCCAGCCGATCGAGCGCATCGCAGAACTCGAACGCTGGGCAGCCGACAGCCTGCAGCCCGACCTTACCCTGCTGCTCGACCTGCCCGTCGCGCAGGGACTGGCGCGTGCGGGCCAGCGCGGCAGCATGGATCGTATTGAAATGGAGAATATTGAATTCTTTAATCGTGTACGAAATAGCTACCGTGAACGAGCGGCAACGGAGGCGTCGCGGTTTCGTACGATCGACGCCAGCCTGGCGCTGGACCAGGTGCTGATGCAGGTGCGCACGCACATCGATGCGTTCATCGCAATGCAGGATCGCCATCCATGAACCTGGCTCCCTGGAATAGCGATCTGTGGAATGGATTGATCGAGCGGCTGCGTCGCGGTGCATTGCCGCACGCGCTGCTCCTGTCGGGACCGGTCGGCGTCGGCAAGCGCGCTCTCGCCGAGCATCTCGTCGCCGCCATTCTCTGCGAGCGCACCAGCCAGGCTCCCTGCGGCGCCTGCCGCTCTTGCACCCTGCTCGGCAAGCGCGCACAGCGCGATCCGGTGGAAGAACGCCCGGATGGCACGCTCGCGCATCCCGATGGTCACGGCGGACATCCCGATGCCCGTTTCATCGGCTATGCGTACAACGACAAGACCAAAAAGATGCGCAGCGAGTTGGCCATTGATCAGGTGCGAGAGCTTTCCGCTGCATTCGTGCTGCCGCCGCAGCTGGGGCGCGCGTCGGTTGCGCTTATCGATCCCGCCGATGGATTCAATCACGCATCGGCGAATGCGCTGCTGAAAACGCTGGAAGAGCCGGGCGAAGCCCGCTATATCCTGCTGGTTTCTGCGGAACCTGCGGCCCTGCCCGCGACGATCCGCTCGCGTTGCCAGCGGATTAGCTTCGCGCTGCCCGGTGAAGCAGTCGCCTTGCAGTGGCTTGCGGAACGCGGCGTCAAGAACGCGTCTGCGGCGCTGGCGGCAGCGGCGGGCAATCCCGGCGTCGCGCTTGAATTGTCCCGCAATGGCGGCCTGGCCCTGCGCAGCGAGGTTGGCAAGGACCTCGGCCATTTATGGAATGGCGGTTCTGGACTGGTCGAAATGGCCAATCGCTGGGCCAAGAGCGACGCGCCGCAGCGCCTCTGGTTCGCCGCGCAGCTGGTCGCCGACGAGGCGCGCTATGTTGCAGAGGGTCTCGCCGGGCCCCTCTCCTTGACCGGGCCGGTCGATTTCAACAAGCTAACCCCATGGATGCGCGAAGCGGGTCGCACCCGCGAGTGGCTGTCGACCCCGATTCGTGCAGAATTGTTGATCTTGGAACTATTGTCGGCCTGGCGCGAGTTGGCGCCGGTACGAAGGAGAGCGTGATATGGCGAGTCCCGGAGCGGGAGTGGGCATGCCTCGGCAGGGCATCCTGTCGCTGGCGATCAAGGACCGAGGCGCGCTTTACAACGCATACATGCCTTTCGTTCGCGGCGGTGGTCTGTTCGTCCCGACCACCAAGCGCTATAACCTCAGCGACGAAGTCTTCATATTGCTGACCCTGATGGACGAGAAAGATCGCCTGCCCGTGGCGGGCAAGGTCGTCTGGATAACGCCGGCGGGCGCGCAGGGCAACCGTACTGCCGGCATCGGCGTGCAATTCAACGAGTCGTCCGACGGCGAAATGGCGCGCACCAAGATCGAGTCCATTCTGGCCGGCATTCTCGGTTCCGACCGTCCGACCCATACGATGTGATGCGCGTTCTGGTCCTCGGCGCGGGAGCCACGGGCGCGTACTACGGCGCCCGCATGATCCAGGGCGGATCGCAGGTCGACTTCCTCGTTCGCCCTGAAAGGGCACGACAACTGCGTGCCGATGGTCTTCGTATACACAGCAGCAAAGGGGATTTTTCCGACAAGGTTCCCGTATTGACTGACGTCCCCAGGCGCGGGTCGTACGACATCGTTCTGCTGTCGTGCAAATCCTACGACCTGGACAGCGCCATCGCTGCGATCGCCCCTGCCGTCGGCGAGGAGACGCGCGTGCTGCCGTTGCTCAATGGATTGCGCCATCTGGAACTGCTCGACCTGGCTTTTGGGCGACGACGAGTGTGGGGCGGGGTCTGCCATATCTCTGTGACGCGCCAGGATGACGGAAGTATCCGCCAGTTCGGACAGCTTGATCGACTGACGTTCGGCGCACGCGATGAAGATTCGGCTATGGCGCAACTGATTTGCTCGTTGCTGGCGGTTCCGGTCGACACCCGGCACAGCGCCGCGATCCTTGACTCCATGTGGGAAAAATTCGCCTTTCTCGCCACGCTGGCCGGTCTGACCTGCGCAATGCGCGCCAGTATTGGCGAAATCGTCGCGGCACCCGGTGGCACTGATCTGCTGCGCCGGTGCTACTCGGAATGCGCCGAAATTGCCTCGATCCTTGGCCACGCAATCGTGCCGGAGGCACGCGACGAGGCGGATGCGATCCTGACCATGGCCAATTCGCCGCTGAAGGCCTCGATGCTTCGCGACCTGGAGCGCGGCGGGCGTACGGAAGCGGAGCATATTCTCGGCGACATGCTGACGCGCGGACAGGCAGCAGCGCTCGATACCCCGGTGCTCGCCGCCTGCTGCCTCCACCTGCGCATCCACGAGCTGCGGCGCATGTCTGCGCCGGTTGTCACGCTGGCCGCATCCAATTGACGGAAGTGCGGTTCAATTTGGTAACTAGTGAATAAAGTACCTGCGCTGGATCCAATCGCAATGGTCAGAAATGACTTCAGCGTCACACTGGCGGCCAATGTCTGAGTGTTTCGCCGCAACGCCGGACGCGCCGATCCGCCGAATGCTTTGCAACACGGCAAAAGCCCAACCTTCGGCCAAAGTGCTGCACCGGCATCTGCCATCACCCTGTGCGTTCTAAGGGGCGCAGATTGTCATCCGAGCGCCAAGCCGGCTAGAGTGTCTTCCGTACCTCAGGGGATCCGGATATGCAGCAACCGCCACCACTGCCCACGGTCAATCCGTATGCGGCACCGACTGCGCGTGTTGTCGATATTGCCAGCGACGAGCTGGTTCTTGCTGATCGTGGAATCCGCTTGCTGGCGGTGATCGTCGACGGCCTGGTGGTAGCGGGCCCGATGATGGTGATGGCGATTATCGCCGGTATCGTTGCCGGTGCGAGCGGCACCAAAAATACTGACACTGTCGTCGGCCTCCTGTTTGGGGTGATGGGATTGAGCGCGCTGGTCGTGCTGGTCATCAATTTTGTGTTGCTGCATCGACATGGCCAGACCATCGCCAAGCGCTGGTTCGGCATCAAGGTGGTGCGTGGCGACGGCGGTCGTTGTGGACTGATGCGCATCGTTTTCGCGCGCTGGTTTCCAGTTGCGTTGCTGGGCGCCATTCCCCTCATCGGACTGCTGATCAAACTCACCGATTCGTTGATGATTTTTCGCGACGACTTCCGTTGTCTGCATGATCTGATCGCCGACACTATCGTTGTGAAGGCCTGAACTGCCGGCCCGATGCTCGACACACTGACCCTGGTCGAGACACCCGAAGGTATCGCGCTACGTCTGCGTGCCGCCGGTGCGATGCCGCGCGCGGCCGCCTGGGCCATCGACATGGTCATACGCGGCGCGCTGCTGTGGGGGGTTGCTACCGTCATCGCAGTGCTCGGCCGTACTGGCGTGGGATTTTATCTACTGATTCTTTTTGTCATTTTCTGGCTTTATCCGGTCTTGTTCGAAGTGTTGCGCGACGGTCAGACGCCGGGAAAAAAAATCATGCGCCTGCGTGTGATCAACGCCAACGGTACGCCGGTGACCTGGATCAGCTCGATCGTGCGCAACCTGTTGCGCACCGTCGACATGCTGCCTTTCGGCTACGCATTCGGCCTTGTCGCGAGCCTGATCGATCCGTCCAGCAGACGCCTCGGCGACATGGTTGCGGGCACTCTGGTCGTGCACGTCGAACCGCCAGAGCAACCTAGCGCGGCGCCTCTGGCACCGATTGTCCAGGCGCCCATCGCGCTGCCGCCGGCGGCACGCGCCGCCATTGTGGAATTTGCCGAGCGCGCTGCCACACTGACACCGGAGCGCCAGCAGGAGTTGGCGGCGCTGCTGCCGATGCTGACCCAGGCCGGCGGCGCACTGGCGGTGCAGCGCTTGCATGGAATGGCCGGCGCGATGCTCGGGCGCTCGTGAAAACACCCTCATGAAACAACAGACGTTCCAGTCGCGACATGCACAGGAGTGGGCCGCGTTCGAGCGCTGGCTCACATTGCGCGGTCGACCGCGCACGCGCGATCGCATGCTCGACGGCGATGATGTCTTCAGCGACGTGGAATTTCCCGCGGCGTATCGGCGTATCTGTCAGCAACTGGCGCTGGCCGAACGTCGCGGCTACAGCGCCCTGCTGGTCCATCGCCTTCAGGACCTTGCTCATCGCGGTCACCTGATTCTGTACCGTCCGAAGGCGCCCCGGGCGCGCGCCGTTGTCGATTTTTTCGCCGCAGGATTTCCGCGCCTGGTGCGTTCGCAATGGCGCGTAATGTTGATCGCTGCCTTGCTGTTCTTCGCACCGCTGATTGGCGTCATCGTCTTGCTGCAGTGGCGCCCGGAACTGGTACATTCGTTGTTCGATCCGGCGCAGCTGGCCAACTTCGAGAACATGTACGACCCCGCATCGAGCGCGGAAAAGCTCGGGCGCGAAAGTGGCACGGATATGGCCATGTTCGGATATTATATCTTTAACAATGTGAGCATCGGGTTTCGCACCTTCGCGAGCGGGTTGCTTGCAGGCGTTGGCTCGATATTCGTGTTGATCATGAATGGCGTGATCATCGGCGGCGTGGCCGGACATTTGACCGCAATTGGCTATGGCGATCCGTTCTGGCGGTTTGTCGCCGGGCATTCCGCGCCTGAGTTGCTGGCAATCGTGATCTCCGGAGGCGCCGGCTTGCAGATCGGCATGGCTTTGATCGCGCCCGGTCGCCGGACCCGCGGGCGCGCGCTGGTGGAGGCCGGATCGATCGGCGCAAGACTGGTACTCGGTGTATTCGCGATGCTGGTACTCGCGGCATTCGTCGAAGCGTATTGGTCGTCAATCGGCTGGATGCCGGCCTCGGTCAAGTTCAGCGTGGGCGGCCTTTTCTGGCTGATGATACTGCTCTGGCTGTGGCGCGGAGGACGCGGTCGTGTCGATGTCGAATAAACCAGCCGGGTCGACATTTGATGATTTTGTTAACCTTGCCACATGGTATAGTTGTGAACTTCGCGTGAGTGATTCATGCAGCTAGACGGCGTCACCGTAGCCTTGCGCGCTCGCGCGCCATGGGAGGCCACCGATCTGGGTATCGCGCTGGTCCGCACTCATGCGCGTCCGATTTTTGGTGCATGGGTAGTCGTCACCTTGCCGATATTCCTGCTGTTGAATGGCCTTTGCTATCTGCTTGGACCGGTGTGGCTTGCCTGGATCCTCATGTGGTGGCTGAAGCCAATTTTCGATCGCATTCCATTGTTTATTTTGTCGCGTGCCGTGTTCGGCGCGCCGCCGTCATTGCGCGAATCCCTGAGTGCTCAATGGAACTGGGGCTGGCGCGGCATCTGGCCATGGTTGCTGTGGCGGCGCCTGCATATCGGTCGCGCGATGCTGTTGCCAGTCGATCTGCTCGAAGGCCTGACCGGCGCTACACGCAGTGCCCGGGTAGCCGTTCTGGCGCGCGCAAGCGGGTCGCCGAATGCGATGCTGACGATCATTTGCGTGCATCTGGAAGGGATGCTGGCGGTATCGATCATCGCGCTGGGGCTGATGTTCGTGCCGGTCGAATTCCTGACTGAATCGGCCAGGGCGGCTTGGGAAACGCTGTTCGAGGATCCGCCAGCCTGGGCATTGCTGCTGACCAATTTCAACACCTGGATTGCGATGTCCATCGTCGAGCCGTTCTACGTCGGCGCTGGATTCGGGCTTTATCTGAACCGTCGCACGCAGTTGGAGGGGTGGGATATCGAGCTGGCGTTCCGTCGACTGGCATCGCGCTTGTCACAGGCCATGATGGTCGCGCTCGTCGCGATCAGTCTCGCAGCGGTGAGCATCACGGCTGCGCGGGCCACCGAGTCAAGCAGCACCCGCGCCGAGACGGCAGATGCCACTGGCGCAGGCGTGGTTCCATCACCCGCGAAGCTTCCGCCGGTGGTGGACAAGCTGCCGCTGGAAGACAGCAAAAAACCCGGCGGTGGCGACCGTGAGGACGTCGCGACCCTGCAAGCGATATTTGCCGATGGCTACCGTGACGATTCCGCGGATTTCGAAACTGCCGTGAAAAAAGCGTATGCCGATCCTGATCTCAGTCCCAAGGTCACGGAATTCGCCTGGAAACGCCGGCACCCCCGCCTCGACGAGCCCAGTCGCTCGGCGGGACTGCCGGGCTGGGCGCAGGCGCTTGCGGGCGCAATTTCATTTATTGTCGGATATGGTCTTTGGATAATTGCAGTCATCCTGTTGATCTTCGTTGCGATGAGTCATCGGCGCTGGCTGCCCTGGATTTCCGATCGTATCGTGCGCGAGCGCGCGCTCGATCGGGTCGAGAGTCGGGAAATCCATGTGCCGGAGGTGCTTCCCGTTGATATTCCCGCGGAAGTCCGCCGCCTGTGGGCGCAGGAGTCGCCGCGTGCGGCGCTGGCCTTGCTGTATCGCGCCAGTGTGCGGCGTCTGGCGGATGCACAGGGAACTCCGTTGCCGCCGGGTGCCACTGAATCGCAGTGCCTTCGTCACGCGCGAGACCTGCCTGATCGCGCCTATGCCAATCTTTTCGCGAGGGTGGTGCGGTGCTGGCAGGCGGTGGCCTATGCGCAAACTCTTCCGCGCGTCGAAGACGTGGAAACCCTGCTGGGTGAGTGGACTGCGGTGGCGGAGGAGCCCGCGTGAACCGACGCTCGTGGTCCATAGCCGCTGCCCTGCTGTTGTCGCTGGGATGTCTCGCGGCGTGGTGGTTTTATACGTTTGAACGTGTGGAAGAGAGCGTCGATGCGCCGATGCGTGGCGAGGCGCGCTACAACCCGCTATTCGCCTTGAAGAAGACGTTGCAGGCGCAAGGGGTCAAGGTCAGTTCGCGGGCAAACCTCAACCTAAGGGCCATGGCCCTGAAACCGGGCGACACGCTTGTGCTGGGCGCTGACGTGCGCACGCTCAGTCGTGATCAAGCCAGCGAGATCATCGGCTGGGTCGAAACGGGTGGCCACTTGCTGTTTGCGTTGCCGCAAGGCAGCGAAGGCCGCGATGGCGAGCTGCTCGACGCGCTTGCGCTGACCGTTGTGGAAAGGCGCAATTGTTTGTATTGGCGCGTGCGCGATGCGGAGAAACCGGCCGAGCATTGCTTCCGCTTTGGTTTTCAAGTCGATGAAGACGAGGTCGATCAATTCGCCTTTCTTCGCGGCAATAACGAGCAAGGGTATACAATGGGTCATCGCCTGCACGGTGACGGCAGCTGGACTGTCGCGGGCGATCTGGATTTTCTGCGTAATCACGAACTCAGGCTCGCCGGCAACGATACGTTCACCTGGCAGATTCTGGGCTCTTCATTGCATGGCGGTACCGTACATCTGGTCTACGCCGCGGATGTTCCGCCGCTCTACGTGCTGATCGTCGAGCGCGGCTGGCCGGTGCTGCTGCCGACGCTGCTGGCATTGTTCACGTGGTTATGGATGCGTGCCCAGCGTCTCGGCCCGGTGTTGCCGATTACGATGCAGCACCGCCGGGCGTTGCGCGAACACATCCAGGCCAGTGGTGAATTCAGCTTTCGTCGCGGTCGCGCTGCCGGACTGCACGCCGCCGTGCGCCGTCGTTTCCTTGAGCACCTTCGACATCGCGATCCGGTCATCGCCGCGCTGCCGCCCGACGACTTGGTTTCCGCGCTCGCGAAGCAACATCAACGCTCCGTCAGTGACGTCCGGCACGCGTTGAATCCCGAACAACTGATCCATCCCGATGCATTTTTTGCCGCGATCAAAACCCTCGTTCAATTGAGAAACCGACCATGACTGCAGAAACGCTACTGCCGATTACCGGCGCCGCGCTGACCGATCGCTGCAACGCGATCCGCGCGCAGATCGCACAGGCGTTTGTCGGTCAGGCGGATATCCTCGACCAACTGTTGATCGCGTTGCTGGCAAGCGGACACGTGTTGCTGGAGGGCGTGCCAGGCTTGGGCAAAACCTTGCTCGTGCGTTCGCTCGCCGGCGCGCTGCAATGCACGTTCTCGCGTGTGCAATTCACGCCTGACCTGATGCCGAGTGATGTCAGCGGCCATGCGTTCTACGATCCAAAAACCGAGAGCTTCAAGATTCGCCGCGGCCCGGTGTTCGCCAACCTGTTGCTGGCTGACGAAATCAATCGTGCGCCAGCCAAGACCCAGGCGGCGTTGCTCGAGGCGATGCAGGAGCTCCAGGTGACGATCGAGTCGCGCAGTTTTCCGTTGCCGCCACCGTTCTTGTGCGTCGCAACGCAAAACCCGATCGAACAGGAAGGCACCTATCCGTTGCCCGAGGCGCAATTGGACAGGTTCTTGCTGAAGATACTAATGAACTATCCCGCATTGCAGGATGAAGTGCGCATGGTCACGCAGGTCAGTCACGGCCGCACCGCCAGCGATTTCGATCTGTCGCGAGTCAGCGCGGTCGCGAGCCCTGAGGTCATCCTCGCCATGCAAAAAGGCGCCGCTCTCGTGCGCGTCGACGCCGTGGTGCTCGACTACGCGGTGCGTATCTGCCGCGCGACGCGTGAATGGCCGGGAATCGCGATGGGGGCGGGGCCGCGTGGCAGTCTCGCGCTGATTCGGGCCGGTCGTGCGCAGGCGGTGCTGGATGGGCGGGACTTCGTCACACCGGACGATCTGCGCTCGATTGCCAAACCAGCGCTGCGCCATCGCCTGAGCCTGGCCCCCGAAATGCAGATTGAAGGCCGGCGAGTGGACGACGTACTCGAAGCCTTGCTACTCAAGGTCGAAGCGCCGCGGCAGTGAGACCCACCCAGGCCCTCTCTGCTGCATTGCTGGGCTGCGCGCTGATTGGTGCGCTGGTCGTGTTCGGATGGGTGCCGCTCGCGCTGTTCCTGGCTGCCTGCGGATTGTTGGTCCTCGTTGCAGCACAGGACGCTCGGCTGCTGCGCGCCTTGCCCACACCCGGCGTGCAGCGTGATTTGCCGCGAATCGTGCCAGTTGGCGTCGAGCGACTACTGACGTTGCGTTTGCGACATTCAAGCCGGCTGTCCATCTGGGTCGACGTGCACGATCTGCATCCGGGCGACTGGTCGGTGTTCGGCTTGCCGCGCCGGGTCGTGTTGCCGCCGAAGCGCGACGTGGAGTTGCCGTATCGGATCACGCCAAGCGAGCGTGGCTTATTCCATTTCGAAGGTTGTGCACTGCGCCTGCTGTCGCCGCTGCGGCTCTGGCGCCAACAACGCATCGTGGCTTCGCCGCAAAGCGTTCGCGTCTATCCAAATTTTGCACCTTTAGCCAAATTAGCCCTGGTGGGGGCGGAGCAGGCGTCGCGCGTGGTCGGCGCGCATTTGAAGCGGCGCCGTGGCGAGGGCACAGAATTCCAGCAGCTGCGCGAATACCGTACCGGCGACTCGATGCGGCAGATCGACTGGAAGGCCAGTCAACGCGCACGCAAGCTGATTTCGCGCGACTACCAGGACGAGCGCAACCAGCAAGTCATGCTGCTGGTCGACACGGGACGGCGAATGCTGGCCCGCGACGGCGCGCTGACGCACTTCGACCACGTGCTGAATGCTGCATTGATGGTCAGCTACATCGCGCTGCGCCAAGGCGATGCGGTGGGGCTGCTGGCTTCGGGAGGGGCTGCGCGATTTGTTGCTCCGCGTCGCGGGCTGGGCACGGTGGACACCCTGCTCAACAGCGTCTTCGACCTGTACGCTCAACCCGTGGCCACCGATTATCTGGAAGCGGCCACCGTACTGGGTGCGCGCCAGTCGCGGCGTTGTCTGGTATTGATGATCACCAATGTGCGCGACGAGGATATCGAGGATCTGCTCGGGGCCGTGCGCCAGCTGCAGCGGCGTCATCTGGTTTGCGTAGCCAGCCTGCGCGAAGATGTGCTGGATCGGACCCTGCAGCAGAATGTGCACAATTTTGATGATGCGTTGTACGTAGCGGCGATGAGCCAGTATGTGGAACAGCGCACGCGCACGCATGGCGCGTTGCGAGCGCAGGGTTGCGATGTGCTGGATGTCAGCTGCAGTGAATTACCCGCCGCGCTGGTGGAACACTACCTCGCGATCAAGCGGGCGGCACGTTTGTAAATGCGGGCAAACCCAAGCTGGGGAAATCGATATGTCGCATGACTGGTTTTACGCGGATCGCCACAACCAACAGCAAGGCCCCGTCGCCGACACCTGGTTGGCGAGCGCCTACGGGCGCGGTGAGGTTGATGCGGGGACGCTGGTATGGCGGGAAGGACTTGCCGCGTGGGTCCCGCTGAGTCGAGTCGTCGCCGAGATCGGGATTCCCTTTGCGGCCGCTCCGCCGCCCTTGCGCCCCCCCGGGTCGGTGCGATCAGTACCGGCCAAGCCCTCGTCGAGCAACACCTGGGTGATCGTGACTGTCGCCGTACTTTTTGTATTTTTATTTGTCGGCGGAATCCTGGCGGCGATAGCGATTCCGGCGTATCAGGACTTTACCCAGCGTGCCAAGGTCAGCGAGGGTCTGATGATGGCCTCGCGGCTGAAACCGGACGTCGCCGAATTCGTGCAGCAGGAAAGCCGCTGCCCGACCAACGGCGAGTCGACGTTCAAATCCGCCACGGACTATGCGACCACCACGGTCGCGTCCATCACAATCGGCGCGGCCGACGCCGATGGATGCACCATACAGGTCCGATTCAAGGATTTCGGTTCGCGCGCGATCGCCGGAAAGGAAGTCACATGGACGCTCGATCCGAAAGGCAACTGGCGCGCGAATAGCTCGGTGCCGGAAAAATATCTGCCGATGTCGCTGCGGGGAAATTCTGCGCGATAAGCATGGGCACCTCGGCCCGGCCGGTTCCGCTGGCCGTGCGACGATGCCTCTGGCACGCTTGGGTTCCAGCATCCAGTGAAGACCGGCATGAGCGAGCGCAAATACTTCGGCACCGATGGCATTCGCGGCAGGGTTGGCGAGTGGCCGATCAACGCCGAGTTCATGTTGCGCCTCGGCAGGGCAGCGGGCACGGTGTTGGCCGGACTGGACGGCGACGCGAGCGTGGTGATCGGCAAGGACACACGCATTTCCGGCTACATGTTCGAGTCGGCGCTGGAAGCCGGGCTCGTGGCCGCCGGCGCCGATGTGCGCCTGCTCGGTCCGATGCCTACGCCAGCGGTGGCCTATCTGACCCGATCGCTACGCGCCAGTGCAGGCATTGTAATCAGCGCTTCCCACAATCCACATCAGGACAATGGGATTAAGTTTTTTTCGGCAGCCGGTGAAAAACTGGCTGACGAGGTCGAACTGGCCATCGAGCGTGAACTCGATGCGCCATTCACCACGGTGGATTCCGAACGCATCGGCAAAGCCACGCGCATCGGCGATGCCGCCACACGCTATGCCGAATTCTGCAAAACGACGGTCAACGACGACCTGAGCCTGCGCGGACTGCGCATTGTGGTGGATTGCGCGCATGGCGCGACGTACCAGGTTGCGCCGAAACTGTTCGAGGAACTTGGTGCTGACGTACTCGCTATCGGTAACCAGCCGGATGGCCTGAACATCAATCGCGACTGCGGTTCCACCCACCTGGCGACGCTGCAGCGCGCCGTCGTCGCCGAAGGCGCGGTACTCGGCGTTGCGTTCGACGGCGATGGCGATCGATTGCAACTGGTGGATGGCGCCGGGCGAGCCGTTGACGGAGACGACATTCTCCACATCCTCGCAACGGCCTGGCGTGCCTCGCATCGCCTGCGCGGCCCGGTCGTGGGCACCTTGATGACGAACTACGGACTGGAGCAGGCACTTGGCAGTGCTGGCATCGGTTTCATTCGCGCGAAGGTCGGCGATCGACACGTGATGCAGCAATTGCGCCTGCACGATGGCGTGCTCGGTGGCGAAACCTCCGGCCATATCCTGTGTCTGGATCGCGCCAGTACGGGCGACGGTATCATCAGCGCGTTGCAGGTCATCGAAGTCGTCGTGCGCAGTGGCCGCACGCTGGCGGAACTATGCACCGGCTGGCGTCGCCTGCCGCAGAAGACGGTCAATGTGCGTGTCCCGAATGGTGCGCAGGTGATCGAGCGCGCCGCCGTCGTCGCCGAGCGCCGCCTGATCGAGCAGGAACTGGCCGGCCGCGGTCGCCTCGTGCTTCGTGCGTCGGGCACCGAACCGCTGGTACGCGTCACGATCGAGGCTGCCGATGAAGCCTTGGTCGATGCGCTGGCCGCGCGCCTTGCCCACGCCGTAGAATCGGCCTCCACGACCTGATCCGGCTGGCGGCGCCACGGCGGCACCGCACACGCAACAGCGCTCCGGCGCTGTCCGGCACCCTTGAAATGGAACGACCATGCCCGCCATCCCGACTCTGGATATCCGCCGTTATGACACCGATCGCACCGCGTTCGTCGCCGAACTGGGTGCTGCGTATCGGGAATGGGGCTTTTGTGGCATTCGTGGCCACGGCATCGACGATGCGCTGATCGACGGTGCCTACGGGCGGTTCCGCGAATTTTTTGCGCTGCCCACCGAGACCAAGATGAAGTACCACCTCGCAGGCACCGGCGGTGCGCGAGGCTATACGCCGTTCGGTGTGGAAACCGCGAAAGATTCCAAATATCCAGATCTGAAGGAATTCTGGCATGTCGGGCGCGAAATTCCGCGCGATTCCAAATACGCGGAGGTTATGGCGCCCAATCTCTGGCCGATCGAAGTGGCCGGTTTCCGCGATTTCGGCTACGGCCTTTACAGCGCATTGGATCATCTCGGTACGCGGGTTTTGCGCGCACTCGCGCTGCACATCGGCTTGGCGGAAAATTTCTTCGAGGACAAGACCAATTTCGGCAATTCCATCCTGCGGCCGATCCATTACCCGCCGATCACCGCGCCGGATATCCCGAACGTGCGCGCCGGTGCCCACGAGGACATCAATTTCATCACCTTGCTGGTGGGCGCTTCGGCGGCAGGCCTCGAAGTCAAATCACATCAGGGCGAGTGGGTGCCGTTCACCGCCGACTCCGACACCATCGTGGTGAACATCGGCGACATGCTGCAACGTCTCACCAATCATATTTATCCGTCGACGACGCACCGCGTGGTGAATCCGCCCGGCGAACAGGCGCGCAAGCCACGCTATTCGGTGCCGTTTTTCCTGCACCCGAATCCTGATGTGTCGCTTGCGGTGTTGCCGAATTGCGTCAGCGAAGACAATCCGAGCCGCTATCCCACGCCAATCAGCTCACACGAGTACTTGCTGGAACGCCTGCGTGAGATCAAATTGATCTAGGCGCTGCGCTGTTGTGACAGTCGCTACAACAGCGCAATCATTGCTTTTGTGTTACGGCGCCGATCGGTCGGCGTCAGCGGGAGCGCTGGCGCGAAAGTCTTTCGAGCGCCTCACCACCAGAGCCAGTGCAAGCGGGTCGGGGAGCAGTTTCAGCGCCGACTTGATCAAGCGATTGACGCGTCCGTTGACGCGGACGATGTCGCCGCGTTCGGTTGCGTCTATTCCATCGCGCGCGACTTCGTCCGCGCTCAGCCACATCCATGATGGCATCTTGGAGACCAGGTCACGCGTGCCGGTGACGTCGTGGAACTCGCTGTAGGTGAAGCCCGGACAAACGGCGCAGACGTTTATTCCATTGTTGCGATTTTCCAAAGCCAGCGATTGGGAGAATTTGATCAGAAACGCTTTCGATGCGCCGTACAACGTATGACCGGCACTGCCTGGAACGTGGCCAGCCAGTGAGGCGATATTCGCGATGCGACCGTAGCCGCGCTGCTGCATGCCCGGCAACAGCAGGTAGGCCAGCTCACAAGGTGCGGTCATCAGCACCTGGATGAATGCCGCGTGCGTCGACCAGGGCTGTGTCAGGTAATGGCCGGGCACCCCGTAGCCGGCATTGTTGACGAGCCAGTCGATCGCGATGCCTCGGTGGCCGATTTCTTCGAACAACTGGCGCGGGGCGGCCGGGTCGGCCAGATCGGCGGTGATGGTCTCGACGCGGACGCCGTGTGCTTTGGAAATTTCGGCGGCAAGGCTGGTGAGTCGCTCGGAGCGACGGGCGGTCAGCACCAACGCGAAGCCGCGCCGAGCCAGTTCACGCGCGAATGCTGCGCCGATGCCGGCCGAAGCGCCGGTCACCAGAGCCCAGCGGGTGGATTCGGGAGGAGCGTTCATGGCGGCGTCCTTGATAATCGATTCATTGCATCGTTGCAGGGGCGTCGCTATTCTTCCGCGCTTTCCCGACGATCTGTAATCATGCGCCGCAAATTCGTTGCCGGAAACTGGAAAATGCACGGAACGTTGACGTCCGCGGGCGAGCTTGCGCAAGCGGTGCGGAAGGCGTTGCCGAATGGCGTCGACGTCGCGGTATTTCCACCCTTTGTATACGCAGCTGCACTCGCCCAGCAGTCGAGCGGCAGCGAGCTGCAAGTCGGCGTGCAGGACGTCAGCGAACACGCACACGGTGCATACACCGGAGAAGTTTCCGCCGGCATGGCGCGCGATATCGGCTGCAGTTACGCGTTGGTCGGGCATTCCGAACGCCGCCAGTATCACGCGGAAAGCAACGAGCAGGTCGCCGCCAAGTTCCGACAGGCGCAGTCCGCGGGCCTGACGCCGCTGCTCTGCGTCGGAGAAACCTTGGCCGAGCGCGAGGCGGGCGCTACCGAAGCGGTTATCGCCAGTCAGCTCGACGCGGTACTCGCGGGAAGTGGGATTGCGGCTTTTGCACGGGCTATCGTCGCTTATGAACCAGTCTGGGCGATTGGTACCGGACGTACCGCCAGCGCCGCCCAGGCGCAGGACGTGCACCGGTTCATCCGTAGCAAACTCGCAAACGACGATGCTACAATCGCCAACTCGCTGCGCATCCTTTACGGTGGCAGCGTCAAACCGGCCAATGCTTCCGAGCTGTTTGCCCAGCCTGACGTGGATGGTGGTTTGATTGGCGGCGCCGCTCTCGTGGCGTCCGATTTCCTGGCGATTTGTACGGCGGCGCGCCCGAGCGCGACGCAGGGTTGAGCGAAATGTTGCTGACGGTCTTCAACGTTTTTTACATTCTGGTTGCAGTGGCGATGGTTGCGCTGATTTTGCTGCAGCGTGGCGCGGGCGCGGATGCAGGTTCCGGTTTCGGATCCGGCGCATCGGCGACCGTGTTCGGCTCGCGCGGGTCGGCCAACTTCCTTTCGCGGGCTACTGCTGTCCTTGCGGCATTGTTCTTCCTGCTTAGTCTGGCCATGGGTATGTATCTCAGTCGCGGCGTTGTGCAAGCGCCGAGCAACGATCTGGGTGTCATGTCCGGTGTCGAAGTGCCCGCCGCCACCGAGAAGGCTCCTGTGACGCCGCCTGCCAGCGACGTACCACAGGCGACCGCTCCGGCTGCTGCGCCCGCACCCGCATCGGAGATTCCCGTCGCGCCCCAGCCCGCTACCGCTCCTGCCGCAGCGCCAGCACCGGCCGCCGGCAAGACCGACGCCAAGGCTGATGCCAAAGCCGACAAGGCGAAGAAGAGCAACTAGTTGGAACGCAATGCCCAGATGGCGGAATTGGTAGACGCACTACCTTGAGGTGGTAGCGACTTAGGTCGTGGGGGTTCGAGTCCCCCTTTGGGCACCAATCTAGTTTCCGGTCGCGTGGCCTGTTGGGTCTTCGCGATCGCTGATGCATCGATGTGTTGATGCGGAGGTTCGCTGACCCGTGCTTGCCGAATACTGGCCCATACTTTTGTTCCTCGTCGTCGCGACCGGTCTCGGTCTCGTCCTGCTTGCCGTCGGCACTGTGCTCGGCCCGACCAAGCGATTCGCCAGCAACGACAAGCGCTCGGCGTACGAATGTGGCTTCGAGGCTTTCGAAGACGCGCGCATGAAATTCGACGTGCGCTACTACCTGATTGCCATCCTGTTCATCATCTTCGACCTGGAAATCGCCTTCCTGTTTCCATGGGCCGTGGTCTTCAAGCAGATCGGCCTCGTCGCGCTGGTGGAGATGGGACTGTTCCTCGCGCTGCTGGTGGTCGGATTTGTCTACGTGTGGAAAAAGGGAGCGCTCGAATGGGAGTGATGGACAGCATTAGCCGGGTGATGCACAACCCGGTGCCAGTCTCCACCGTCGACGATATCCTGCGGCCCGGCGCTGACAACCCGTTGATCGAGCGTGGTTTTGCGACGGCGCGCATGGACGAGCTGGTGAATTGGGCTCGTACGGGTTCGATGTGGCCGATGACATTTGGTCTGGCCTGTTGTGCGGTTGAGATGATGCACGCAGGAGCGGCGAGGCTGGATCTGGACCGTTACGGCGTGGTGTTTCGTCCGTCGCCGCGCCAGTCCGACGTGATGATTGTTGCAGGCACGCTGGTCAACAAGATGGCGCCGGCGCTGCGCAAGGTCTATGACCAGATGCCCGATCCGAAATGGGTGATCTCGATGGGATCCTGCGCCAATGGCGGCGGCTACTATCACTATTCGTATGCAGTCGTTCGCGGTTGTGACCGGATCGTGCCCGTCGATATCTACGTTCCGGGATGCCCGCCGACTGCCGAGGCGCTGATCTACGGCATCTTGCAACTGCAGAAAAAAATCCGCCGCACCAACACCATCGCGCGCTGACCCGGACGAGAACCGCATGAGCGATACCACGCCCTCCCCACTGGCGCAGCGTCTGACCGCGCGCCTGGGTGCTGCACTCGTCGCCGTCCATGAATGGCGCGGCGAAGTGACGATCGATGTTTTGCCGGAGAACTGGATTTCCGTCGCAACGAAGCTGCGCGACGACGCCGAGTTTGCGTTCGGCATGGTCGTCGATGTGTGCGGCGTGGATTTCCTGGGTTATGGGCAGGTCGAGTGGGACACCACCGACGTTTCCAGCCAGGGATTCTCCCGCGGAGTCGAAGGTGAAGGGGCAGGACGGTTTGACTGGAAGCATCGACCGAAGGCGATACAGGGTGAAAAACGCTACGCGGTGATTGCCCACCTGCTCTCGGTCAGCAACAACCGGCGTCTGCGCCTGCGCGGCTTTTGTCATGACGATTCGCTGCCGTTGATGCCTTCGCTGACCGGCCTGTACGCTGGCGCAAACTGGTTTGAGCGCGAAGCGTTTGATCTATTCGGCATTGTGTTCGAAGGTCATCCGGACCTGCGCCGCATTCTTACCGACTACGGATTCGTCGGTCACCCGTTCCGCAAGGATTTCCCCTTGATCGGCAATGTGGAGGTTCGCTATGACGCCGAAAAGCAGCGCGTCATTTACGAACCCGTTTCGATCGAGCCGCGTGTGCTCGTGCCGCGCGTGATCCGCGACGACTCGCGCTATGAACAGGCGCGCGCCGAAACCGCGGCCAACGTGGCGGCAGGAAAATAGTCATGCAGGAAATTCGCAACTACACGATCAACTTCGGCCCCCAGCACCCTGCTGCGCACGGCGTGCTCCGTCTCGTTCTCGAAATGGATGGCGAGACCGTGATGCGCGCCGATCCGCATATCGGGCTGCTGCATCGCGGTACCGAAAAACTCGCGGAATCGAAACCCTACAATCAGTCGATCGGTTACATGGATCGCCTCGACTACGTCTCGATGATGTGCAACGAGCACGCGTACGTCCGTGCGATCGAGAAACTGCTGGGCGTCGAAGCGCCGATCCGCGCGCAATACATCCGCACGATGTTCGACGAGATCACGCGGATCCTCAATCATCTGATGTGGATCGGATCCAATGCGCTGGACCTCGGCGCAATGGCCGTGTTCCTGTACGCGTTCCGCGAGCGCGAAGAACTGATGGATTGCTACGAGGCGGTGTCTGGTGCGCGCATGCACGCGACCTATTACCGTCCCGGCGGCGTATACCGCGACCTGCCCGATCGCATGCCGCAGTATAAGGAGTCGCGTTGGCACAAAGGCGGCGACCTCAAGCGCATGAACGAGTGGCGCGAAGGTTCGATGCTGGACTATCTGGACGCGTTCACAAAGGATTTTCCATCCAAAGTGGACGAATACGAAACCCTGCTGACCGACAATCGCATCTGGAAGCAGCGTACGGTCGGTATCGGCGTGGTCACGCCCGAGCAGGCGCAAGCCTGGGGCATGAGTGGCCCGATGCTGCGCGGGACCGGTCTGGCCTGGGACCTGCGCAAAAAGCAGCCCTATGCGGCCTACGACAAAGTGGATTTCGATATTCCCGTTGGCGTGAAGAGCGACTGCTACGACCGTTACCTCGTGCGAGTCGAGGAAATGCGCCAGTCCAACCGGATCGTCGCGCAGTGTGCCACCTGGCTGCGGGCGAATCCGGGTCCGGTCATGCTGCAGAACTACAAAGTTTCGCCGCCGTCCCGGGAAGAAATGAAGGACGACATGGAAGCGTTGATCCATCATTTCAAACTGTTCACCGAAGGTTACTGCGTACCGGCCGGCGAGACGTACAGCGCTGTCGAGGCGCCGAAAGGCGAGTTCGGCGTGTACATGATCTCTGACGGCGCGAACAAACCGTTCCGGGTGAAATTGCGTGCACCGGGTTTTGCTCACCTGTCATCCATGGATGAGATCGTGCGCGGCCACATGTTGCCCGACGTCGTTGCAATGATCGGAACGTATGATGTCGTCTTCGGGGAGATCGACCGATGACCGTCGCCGCGACCGAGACGATGCGCAGCGAAGCGCTCGACGTGGATACCGACCACCCGGAGCATGCGCGCGCCGAATTCAGCGTGTTCAATGCCAGGTGCTGCCATTTTTCCCGCACCTCCTACGCGCTCGCGCGATTCCCCTACCGGGATTTTCGCATCCACGCCAAACAACGATTCGCGGTTCTCCCAACATGAAAGCCACAGGCAACTACAACCTTGTGAAGGACGTCGATCCGCAGGTGGCGCTGACGGCAGACACGCGCCATCACATCGACCACTGGATTGCGAAGTTTCCGCCGGATCGCAAGCGCTCCGCGCTGATCCAGGGTTTGTTCGCTGCACAGGAACAGAACCAGGGCTGGCTCAGCGACGATCTGATCACGGCGGTCGCAAAATATCTCGAACTGCCACCCGTCTGGGCCTACGAGGTCGCGAGCTTCTATTCGATGTTCGAGACCAGCAAAGTCGGTCGCAACAATGTAGCCGTGTGCACGAATATTTCCTGCTGGTTGAACGGTGGGGAAGACATCGTGCGGTATTGCGAGAAAAAGCTGGGAATCAAGACCGGCGAGAGCACCGCGGACGGGCGCATCTACCTGAAGAAGGAAGAAGAATGCCTGGCCGCATGCTGCGGCGCCCCGATGATGGTCGTCAACGGTCACTACCACGAGAATCTGAGCAATGAAAAAGTTGATCAGATCCTGGATGCACTGAAGTAGCAGCGGATTCGTCGCGTGCCGTTCCTGACGACGACGCAGCCAGTCTAGCCACGAGAAGCCTATGTCATACGGACCCGCCCCGCAGGATCACCAGGTTGTACTGACGACCCTGCACTACGACAAGCCCTGGTCGATGGAGAGCTATCTCAAGACCGGCGGTTATGCTGCGTGGAAGAAAATCCTCGCCGAAAAGACCGATCCGGGCGCGATCATTGAAGAATTGAAGAAAAGCGCGCTGCGTGGTCGCGGCGGCGCCGGCTTTCCGACCGGTCTGAAGTGGTCGTTCATGCCACGCCAGGCGACCGGCCAGAAGTATATTCTTTGCAATTCCGACGAATCCGAGCCGGGCACCTGCAAGGATCGCGACATTCTGCGTTTCAATCCGCATTCGGTCATCGAGGGGCTCGCGATTGCCTGCTACTCGACCAATTCCAGCGTTGCCTATAACTATCTGCGTGGCGAATTCCATCATGAGCCGTTCGAGAATTTCGAAGAGGCGTTGAAGGAAGCCTACGCGGCCGGGTTGCTCGGCAAGAATATCCAGGGCGGTGGAATCGATGTCGATATCCACACTGCGCTTGGTGCGGGGGCGTACATTTGCGGCGAAGAGACCGCCTTGATGGAATCGCTGGAAGGCAAGAAAGGCCAGCCGCGATTCAAGCCTCCGTTTCCTGCGGGTTTCGGTCTGTACGGCAAGCCGACCACGATCAACAACACCGAAACCTATGCATCGGTGCCGGCAATTCTGCGCAATGGCGCGGAGTGGTTCTTGAACCAGGGCAAACCGAACAACGGCGGTCCCAAGGTTTTTTCCGTTTCTGGACATGTGGCCAAACCGGGCAACTACGAAATTCGCCTCGGCACGTCGTTCAAGGATTTGCTCGCGATGGCCGGTGGCATGCGTCCGGGCCGTACGCTCAAGGCAGTGATTCCCGGAGGGTCGTCGATGCCGGTGCTGCCGGGCGCGACCATGCTCGAATGCACCATGGACTACGATTCGATCCAGAAAGCGGGATCCGGTCTTGGCTCCGGCGCGGTGATCGTAATGGACGATTCCACTTGCATGGTGCGCGCCTGCCGACGCATCAGTCGCTTTTACTACGCCGAATCCTGTGGCCAGTGCACCCCATGTCGTGAGGGTACCGGCTGGATGTATCGCGTGTTGACGCGCATTGTCGATGGCAAGGCTGAGCTGTCCGATCTGGCCATGCTGAAGCAGGCCGCCGGTCAGATTGAAGGCCACACGATCTGCGCATTCGGCGAAGCGGCCGCGTGGCCGGTCCAGGGCATGCTGCGCCACTACTGGCATGAATTCGAATACTTCATCGTCAACAAGCGCTCGATGGTGGATGCGCAGCTTGGAGTTGCCGCATGAACGCGCAGGTGAGCAATGTCGATGCACCCGTGACTGTTGTGCCCGAGGGACATGTCACGATCGAAATCGACGGCAAATCGATGTTTGCACCGAAGGGATCGATGATCATCCACGCTGCCGACAAGGCTGGCGTTGCGATTCCGCGTTTCTGCTATCACGACAAACTGGCGATTGCCGCAAATTGCCGTATGTGCCTTGTGGAAGTCGAGAAATCGCCGAAGCCGATGCCGGCTTGCGCCACCCCGGTGATGGACGGCATGAAGGTGCAGACGCGCAGCCAGAAGGCGCTGGGCGCGCAGCGCAACGTCATGGAATTCCTGCTGATCAATCATCCGCTGGATTGCCCGATCTGCGATCAGGGTGGCGAATGCGAATTGCAGGACGTGGCAATGGGCTACGGGCGCTCCGTGAGTCGATTCGTCGAGCGCAAGCGCGTCGTTGCCGACGAGGATATCGGTCCGCTGATCGCGACCGACATGACACGTTGCATCCAGTGCACCCGCTGTGTGCGATTCGTCGGCGAAGTCGCGGGGACCTATGAACTCGGCGGGCTCGGTCGCGGCGAGAATCTGGAAATAGGTACCTATATCGGCAAGACCATCGACAGCGAGATCGGCGGGAATATCATCGATGTCTGTCCGGTCGGCGCACTGACCAACAAGGTATTCCGTTTCAAGGCGCGCGCATGGGAACTCACCGCGCGCGAATCGATTGGCTATCACGATGCGCTGGGTTCGAATCTGTGGCTGCACACGCGGCGCGGCGAGGTATTGCGTAGCGTGCCTCGTGACAACGAATCGATCAACGAATGTTGGCTGTCCGATCGCGATCGCTACAGTCACGAGGGTCTCACTGCACCGGATCGCGCTCAGCGACCGATGATCCGCAAGCACGGCGCGCTTGTTGAAGTGAGCTGGGACGAGGCAATTGCGTTTGTTGCAGCAGGTCTCAAGCGCTACGCAGCGTCCGATATCGGCGCGCTGGTTGCTCCACTCGCGTCCAACGAGGAAGGCTATCTGCTTGCGCAGTTGCTGCGCGGCCTTGGCAGTGCCCACATCGACCATCGACTGCGCCAGCTCGATTTTGCCGACGCGGCGAACGGGTTCGGGTTTGAGATGCCGGTTGAGCAGATTGAAAAGGCCACCGCGATCGTGCTGCTCGGTTCCAACTTGCGCCACGAATTGCCGCTGGTGAATCAACGCGTGCGCAAGGCGGTGAAGCGCGGCGCAGTGGTTCATGCGCTCAATCCGCTGGATTTCGGCTCCAATGTGGATTTCTCCAGCAATACGGTTCTTGCCCCTGCAGCCTTCCTTGAAGCGTCACTTCGGCTCGCCCGAGCAGCGCATGAGGATGGATCTGCATCCGACGCGGGCGATCTGGCGGCGGTGTGGACCGGCGTTGAGGTCGATGACAAGAGTCGGGCGCTTTACGTGGCGCTCAAGAAACCCGGTTCCGTGCTGATTTTTGGTAACGCGGCGGCGATGCATCCGCAGGCGTCAATCCTCCGTGCCGCTGCGCGCTACACATGTCGCGCGAGCGGGGCGAAGTACAACGAGATTCCCCTCGGCGCAAATTCGCGTGGTCTGTCAGCGATGGGCGTGCTGCCCGGCGGCGGCGGTCTCGATGCGGCCAGTTTGATCGCGAAACCGCGCAAGGCCCTGCTCGTGTACCAGGCCGGTTCGCAGGACGTCGCGCAGCCCGCTGCATTCGAGCACGCGCGTCAGGCGGCCGAGTTTTACGTCTACGCGGGTGCGTACGCCTGCGACGGTGTGCGACGTTCGGCGCAGGCGGTTTTGCCGCTAGGATTGCCGCCCGAAATCGACGGCAGCTACACCAATGTCGATGGCATCGTGCAACAAGTATCCTCGGGCGCAGCGTTGCCGGGAGAGGCGCGTCCGGGCTGGAAAGTGTTGCGTGCGCTCGGTGCGGCCCTTGGCGTCTCGGGTTTTGATTTCACGGACATCGGTGGAGTGCGCGAGCGCATCGCGGCGCTGCCCAAGGCTGCTGCGACAAGTAACGGCAAGGTCGCGGCGCGTGCAGCGTCGGTGCCGGCACTCGCGCGCATCGCGACCGTCCCGATCTACCGCGGTGACGCAGTGCTGCGCAGGTCGGCCGCGCTGCAGGCTCATCCTTTGACACGCGATCCTGGGATCGACCTTCATCCGGACGATGCCAGCGCCCGCGCAGTCGAGCACGGCAGCGTGGTGAAAGTCAGCGGTCCGCTCGGCACGGCCACCTTGCCGGTACGCATCAATCCGTGCGTGCCGCGTGGCGGTGCGTGGATAGAAACCGGTTCCAGTGCAACGGCCGGCGTGCCGGCGTATGGCGCTGAACTCGTGTTCGCCAAGGCATAAGGGTCAGCACCATGTCCGATCTCACCCTCATCGCCTGGACCTTGCTCAAGATCCTGCTGATCGCAGTGCCACTGATCCTGTCGGTGGCGATGTACGTGTATTGGGAACGCAAGGTGATCGGCTGGATGCATGTCCGCCTCGGACCGAATCAGGTTGGTCCGCTCGGCCTCGCGCAGGCGTTCGCCGACGTCTTCAAATTGCTGTTCAAGGAAATTACCGTACCGGACAAGGCGAGCAAGTTCCTGTTCTATCTCGCGCCGATTCTCGCGCTCGCGCCGGCGTTCGCCGCCTGGGCGGTGATTCCCTTTGACCAGGGCATGGCGCTGGCCAACATAAACGCAGGTCTGCTGTATCTGCTCGCGATGACCTCGCTCGGTGTCTACGGAATCATCCTCGCAGGCTGGGCTTCAAATTCCAAATATGCCTTTTTGGGTGCAATGCGCTCGGCGGCCCAGGTCGTCAGTTACGAAATCGCCATGGGCATGGCCCTGGTCAGCGTGCTGATCCTGTCGGGCAGCCTCAACATGAGCGATATCGTCAATGCGCAGGCCGGCAGCAAGGGTCTGTTTGACTGGTTCTGGTTGCCGCTGTTGCCGATGTTCGTGATCTACTTCGTATCCGGCGTCGCCGAAACGAATCGCGCGCCATTCGACGTCGCGGAAGGCGAGTCGGAAATCGTCGCGGGTTTCCACGTGGAATATTCCGGATCCGCGTTCGCGATCTTTTTCCTCGCCGAATACGCGAACATGATCCTGATCGCGTTCCTGTCGTCGGTGCTGTTTCTCGGCGGCTGGCTGTCGCCGTTCCAGGGTTGGGGTCTGGGCGTGCTGTCGCTGGGCGGCTGGTGGTGGTTGTTCGTCAAGGCCTTCGTGATGGCTTTCCTGTTTCTCTGGTTTCGCGCGACCTTTCCGCGCTATCGCTACGACCAGATCATGCGCCTGGGCTGGAAGGTATTTATTCCGATCACCATTGCCTGGGTGTTCGTCGCCGGTTGCCTGGCCTATTTCAATCTCGTCACCATCGGTCTGGACGTGCTGCCATGAGTCGCGTCATCGCCTATTTCAAGAGCCTGCTCCTGCTCGAACTGCTGCAGGGGTTGTGGGTCACTGGCAAGTATTTCGTCAAGCCGAAATACACCATTCAGTATCCAATGGAAAAGATTCCAAAGTCGAATCGATTTCGCGGACTGCATGCGTTGCGCCGCTATCCCAATGGTGAGGAACGTTGCATCGCCTGCAAATTGTGCGAAGCAGTTTGCCCCGCGCTGGCCATAACGATCGATTCGGAACCGCGGGCCAGTGACGGCCAGCGTCGCACGACGCGCTACGACATCGATCTATTCAAGTGCATATTTTGCGGCTTCTGCGAAGAGAGTTGCCCGGTCGATTCGATCGTCGAAACGGATGTGCACGAGTACCATTTTGAAAAACGCGGCGAAAACATCGTGACCAAGCTGCAGTTGCTCGCGCTGGGCGACCGTTTCGAAGCGGATATCGCCGCCGCCCGCGCGCAAGACGCGGCATTCCGTTGAGCGCGAGGAGAATTCGCCCGTGACGCTACCTCTGTTTTGTTTCTACGTTTTCGCCACCATCATGGTGGCGGCAGCGCTCGCAGTGATCACGGTCAAGAACTCCGTGCACGCCGTGCTGAGTCTGGTGCTGACATTCTTCAGTGCCGCAGCTACCTGGATTCTGGCCGAGGCGGAATTTCTGGGGGTCGCGCTGGTAGTCGTGTACGTCGGCGCCGTGATGGTGCTGTTCCTGTTCGTGGTGATGATGCTCGACATCAAGACCGAAGCTACCCGAGAAGGTTTCATCAAGTTCCTGCCGGTCGGCGTGATCGTTGCGGCCGTGATGCTGGTTGAAATGCTTGCGCTGATCGGAGTCAGATCGATGGCCGCGCAAACGGCACCGGCCCACGCATTGCCCGCTGGTATGGGCAACACCGCGTGGCTGGGCCAGGCGCTGTTCACCGACTTCCTGCTGCCCTTTGAAATTGCAGCGCTGATCCTGACCGTCGCGCTGATCGCGGCGGTCACCTTGACCCTGCGAAAGCGGGTCGGCGTGCGCACCCAGAAACCGGCCCAGCAGGTCAGCGTCAAACGCGGAGACCGCCTGGTCGTCGTCAAGATGGCTGCTGAGCCCCGGCAGGGAGAATCCGCATGATCACGCTGGCGCACTACATCGTTCTCGGTACGGTGCTGTTCTGCATCTCGGTCGCGGGGATTTTCATCAATCGCAAAAACGTGATCGTGCTGCTGATGGCGATCGAGTTGATGTTGCTCGCAGTCAATATGAATTTTGTCGCGTTTTCCCACTTTCTCGGCGACGCGTCCGGGCAGGTGTTCGTGTTTTTCATTCTGACGGTTGCCGCGGCGGAATCCGCGATTGGCCTCGCCATCCTGGTCGTGCTGTTCCGCAATCGCAGCACGATCAATGTGGCCGAACTCGATTCGATGCGGGGATAGGCATCAATGATCACTCCGAAGCTCATCCTCCTGGCTGCCGCACTTGCGCCTTTGTTCGGCGCGATCATTGCCGGATTTTTTGGCCGCCTCGTCGGCAGGGCAGGCGCACACACAGTCACCATCGCCGGCGTTTCCGCGTCGCTGGTGTTTTCGCTGTACGCGCTGTACCAGAACACCACAGGCGGCTGGGGTACCTTCAACGAAAACCTCTACACCTGGTTCGAAGTCGGGCCGTTGAGTGCACACGTCGGTTTCCTGGTGGACCGCCTCACAACCGTGATGATGGTCGTGGTGACATCCGTGTCGCTGCTCGTGCACGTTTACACCATCGGCTACATGCGCGACGATCCGGGGTATCAGCGCTTTTTCAGCTATATCTCGTTGTTCACCTTTTCGATGCTGATGCTCGTGATGAGCAACAACTTCATGCAGCTGTTCTTCGGCTGGGAAGCGGTTGGCCTGGTGTCGTACTTGCTGATTGGTTTCTGGTTCAAACGCCCGACTGCCATCTTCGCCAACATGAAGGCCTTCATCGTCAATCGCGTCGGTGATTTCGGTTTCCTGCTCGGCATCGCCGCAGTGCTGTATTGGTTTGGCTCGCTCGACTATCGATTTGTGTTCGATCACGCCCAGGCCAATCTCGTCGGCAAGTCCATCGAGCTATTTGCCGGACACCCGTGGTCTGCGCCAACCTTGATCGGAGTGCTGTTGTTTATTGGCGCGATGGGCAAGTCCGCGCAGGTGCCGCTGCACGTCTGGCTACCGGATTCAATGGAAGGCCCGACACCGATTTCCGCGCTGATTCATGCCGCGACGATGGTCACGGCGGGCATATTCATGGTGGCTCGGATGTCACCCCTCTACGAATTGTCCGAGACGGCGTTGAGCTTCGTACTGGTGATCGGCGCGACCACGGCGCTGTTCACCGGACTGATCGGCATTGTGCAGAACGACGTCAAGCGCGTTGTGGCCTATTCCACCTTGTCGCAATTGGGCTACATGACGGTCGCGCTCGGCGTGTCGGCCTATTCGGCGGCGATTTTTCATCTGATGACCCATGCGTTCTTCAAGGCGCTGCTGTTCCTTGGCGCGGGTTCCGTAATCATTGCGATGCACCATGAGCAGGACATGCGCCACATGGGCGGCCTGAAGAAATATATGCCGGTCACCTTCATTACCGGCTGGATCGGCACTCTGGCATTGACCGGGATGCCCGGGTTCTCCGGATTTTTCTCCAAGGATGCGATTATCGAAGCGGCGCACGAGTCGCACCGATGGGGCTCCGGCTACGCGTACTTCTGCGTGCTGATCGGCGTGTTTGTCACCGCGCTGTATAGCTTCCGCCTGATCTATCTGACCTACCACGGCAAGGAGCGCTTCGTCGTCGGGCACGCCCATGCAGCGCACGCGCAGGATCATGCCGCCGAGCATGCAGACGACGATCATCACGGCCACCATGAACCGGGCCACCTGGAACACGCGCCGCACGAATCGCCGTGGGTTGTCACCTTGCCATTGATCCTGCTTGCGATCCCGTCGGTAATCATCGGCTGGCTGACGGTGGGGCCCATGGTTTATGGCGATTTCTTCGGTGACTCGATTGTCAATCTGCACAAGGTCGCCGAGGGTGCGGAGCACGCGCCGGAATTCCACGGGGCCTTCGCAATGATGCTGCACGGACTTGTCCAGCCGCCATTTATCCTGGCTCTGCTGGGTTTCGCTACAGCAACCTATGTCTACCTGTTCAATCCGTCGATTGCCGATCGCGCCGCAAAGCGGTTCGCGCCGATTTATCGCATGCTGCAAAACAAATACGGAATTGACGATTTGTATTTTGCGGTCTTTGCCCGCGGCGGCATCAAGCTCGGGCGAGGGCTGTGGCGCGGTGGCGACGGTGCGGTGATCGATGACGGATTGGTCAACGGTTCTGCCGCGCTGGTTCAGCGTCTGGCCGGTTCGATGCGCCGGCTGCAATCCGGTTATCTGTATCACTACGCCTTCGCGATGATACTCGGCTTGATCGTACTGCTCGGCGGCCTTTGGCTGTCGGCTCGCTAACGGGACCAAGGAAAACACGATGTTCGCAAACTGGCCCCTGTTGAGTCTGCTGATCTGGCTGCCGATCGTCGGCGCCGTCCCGGTGTTGCTCGCCGGTGACCGGCGACCCGACCGGGCGCGCTGGCTCTCGCTGTTGATCACGGTGCTGACTTTTCTGGTCAGCCTCGCAATGCTACCGCCGTTCGATGTCGCCAATGCCGCGATGCAACTGCAGGAAAATCACGTCTGGATCCCGCTGCTCAACGTGAACTACCACCTGGGCGTTGACGGGATCTCCGTTGCGCTGATTCTGCTGACGACGTTTACGACGGTGCTGGTGATCGTCGGCGCATGGGGCTCGATTGATACGCGCGTCAATCAGTACATGGCCGCGATGCTCGTGCTCGAGGGCTTGATGATCGGTGTGTTCTGCGCGATGGACGCGTTGCTGTTCTACGTGTTCTTCGAAGGCATGCTAATCCCGATGTTCATCCTGATTGGCGTGTGGGGCGGTGCGAGGCGCGTCTACGCCACCCTCAAATTCTTTATTTATACCTTCTTCGGTTCGATCTTCATGCTGGTCGGTCTGATCTACCTGTATTTCAAGGCAGGCAGTTTCGAGCTGTCGGCCTTGCAGCAGGTAGGCTTAGGCGCGCGCGAGCAGGCCTGGCTATTCTTTGCATTCCTGATCGCGTTTGCCGTCAAGGTGCCGATGTGGCCCGTGCATACCTGGTTGCCGGATGCGCACGTCGAAGCGCCGACCGGTGGCTCGGTGATCCTGGCGGCGATCATGCTGAAGATAGGTGGATACGGTTTTATCCGTTTCTCCCTGCCGATCACACCGGATGCAAGTCAGGAATACGCGTGGGTCGTCATCGCGATGTCGCTGATCGCCGTGGTCTACATCGGCTATGTTGCGCTGGTGCAGGAGGACATGAAGAAGCTGATCGCGTATTCGTCGATCGCGCACATGGGTTTCGTTACGCTGGGGATTTTCATTGCGTTGGCTCTGACGCGCGACCTCAACAATCCGCTAACGGCGCGCCTCGGCATCCAGGGCGCGATGGTGCAGATGATCTCGCATGGCTTTATTTCCGGTGCGATGTTCTCCTGCGTCGGCGTGCTCTACGACCGGATGCACACGCGCATGATCCGGGACTACGGCGGTGTGGTGAATACGATGCCGCGATTCGCGACCTTGTTCGTATTTTTTGCCATGGCCAATTGTGGACTTCCTGGCACCAGCGGCTTCGTCGGCGAATTTTGGGTGATCCTGGCGGCATTCGCCGCCAATCCTTGGGTCGCCGCATTCGCCGCATTCACGCTGATCATCGGCGCGGCCTATACCTTGTGGCTGGTGAAGCGGGTGATCTTCGGCGAAATCGGCAACGACCATGTCGCAAAGCTGCAGGACCTGAACGGGCGCGAGACTTTCGTGCTGGTCGCGTTCGCGCTGGCGGTGCTGCTATTCGGTTTATGGCCCAAGCCGCTGAGTGCCCTCATGGATGCCCCGATCGCACATCTGGTGCAGCAGATCCTCACGAGCAAGGGCGCGTGAGCGCAAGGACGTAGCCATGATGAACCTCACCGATCTCCTGACCCTGCTGCCCGAGTCGTTCCTGACTGCGGCGATCTGCGCATTGCTGCTGCTCGACCTTTTTGTAAAACCAGCGCAACGCAACATCACGCACTATTGCGCCATTGCCATCCTTGCCGTGACCGCATGGCTGGTGTTTGACGGAAACGCGGCGCCCAGCGCATTCGGCGGCATGTTTGTACACGATGGGGTCGCGCAGATCCTGAAACTGTCCATTCTGCTGGTCAGCGCTTTGGTCTTCGTCTACGCACGCGGTTATCTGCGCGACCGCGATCTGTACGTCGGCGAGTACTACGTGCTCTGCCTGTTCGCCGTGCTCGGAATGATGTTCCTCGTATCCGCCGGCAACCTGGTCATGATCTACCTTGGACTGGAATTGCTGGCGCTGTCGTCGTACGCGCTGGTGGCTCTGCAGCGCGACTCGGGCCTGTCTTCCGAAGCCGCAATCAAGTATTTCGTGCTCGGAGCACTGGCTTCCGGCATGTTGCTGTACGGCATGTCGATGATCTATGGCGCGACCGGCACGCTGGACCTGACCAAGATCCACGCCGCATCCGTCGCGTCCGCGCATCCGTCTCTACTGTTGTTTGGCGTGGTGTTCGTGGTGGTGGGGCTGGGCTTCAAGTTCGGCGCCGCACCTTTCCACATGTGGCTGCCTGATGTGTACCAGGGCGCGCCGACAGCGGTCACTGTCTTCATCGGATCGGCGCCCAAGCTGGCCGCGTTCGGGATGGCTTATCGGTTGCTCGAATCGGGCCTGGGCGGTGTGGCTCCACATTGGCAGCAGATGCTCAGTGTGTTGGCAGTCGCTTCGCTGGCGGTCGGCAATATCGGCGCCATCGCGCAATCCAATCTCAAGCGAATGCTGGCCTATTCGACCATCTCGCATGTCGGGTTCCTGTTGCTCGGTCTTATCAACGGAACGCCTGCCGGTTACGCCGCGGCGATGTTCTACGCAATCAGCTATGCGGTCACGGCGACCGTCGCCTTCGGCATGATCATGCTGCTGGCACGGGCCGGTTTCGAAGCCGAGGAAATCGACGATTTCAAAGGCCTCAATCAGCGTGCGCCATGGTTCGCTTTCATCATGTCGCTGACCATGTTTTCGCTCGCGGGGGTGCCGCCACTGTTCGGCTTCTACGCGAAATTCCTCGTGCTGAAAGCGGTCGTGGATGCGGATCAGCTCTGGCTGGCCGTCGTCGCGGCGGTATTCGCGATTGTCGGTATCTACTACTACCTGCGCGTGATCAAGGTCATGTACTTCGACCCGACTGCGCAAGGCGAGTCGCATGCGCTGCACGCCGATGCGCCGATGCGCTGGATCATTTCGTTGAATGGGTTGAGCCTGTTCGCCCTGCTGGCCGGCTGGGGTACTTTGTACGGCTGGTGCGCGCGTGCCTTTGGCATCGTGCAATAAACGCTTGCTTGTCCCGATACCAGTCCGTACAATTCCGGTTCTGATGCGGGGTGGAGCAGTCTGGCAGCTCGTCGGGCTCATAACCCGAAGGTCGCAGGTTCAAATCCTGCCCCCGCTACCAGGTTTTCGGAAAAGGCCACCTTGAGTGGCCTTTTTTCTGGAGACTCAGCATGGATGCCGGGCACGGATGCATGCGGTGCCGGTGTTGGGAACAATTCAACAGCGGACTACGGAATGGGCCTTTGTGCCCATTTTTTGTTTCTGCGGAACGCAACGTGAAAGATGACCAACTGCTAAATTTAATTAATCCAGTTGTTGCCGACCTCGGTCTCGAATGCCTTGGCATCGAGTACGCTGCAGGTAGCGGCAATAGCTTGCTGCGCATCTATATCGATACGCCAGACCGGCCGATCACCGTCGAGGACTGCGAAGCTGTGAGCCGCGAATTGTCCGCGCAGCTTGACGTCAACGATCCGATCGTCGGTCGTTATACCCTCGAAGTGTCGTCGCCTGGCATCGACCGTCCTTTGTTCACACCGGCGCATTTTGAACGTTTCATCGGCGAGGTAGCGAAGATTTCGCTGAACCTGCCCCTCGACGGCCGCCGGCGCGTTCAAGGCGTGATCCGCAGCGTGGTCGACGAGCGCATCGGCATCGAAGTCGATGGTGTAATCGTCGACGTGGCGCACGACAATATCCAGAAAGCCAAGCTGGTGCCCGACTACGTCGCGCTCGGCCTGGTTGCAGAGAAACCCAAGGGTGCCAAGCCTGGAACGGCGAAGCGCAAACAGGAAAAATAAACATCGGTATTTTGCGATACCGGATGGAGTGACAGACGATGAGCAAAGAATTGCTGCTGGTGGTCGATGCGGTCGCCAATGAAAAGGGCGTCGACAAGGCCGTGATCTTCGATGCGATGGAAGCGGCGCTCGCTTCCGCGGCGAAGAAGCGCTATCCCGACCAGGACGTGTCGATCCGTGTTGCGATCAATCGCAACAGCGGCGAGTACGAGACGTTCCGGCGCTGGGAAGTCATCGCTGACGACATCGTCATGGAATCGCCAGAGCGAATGGCGCGCCACATGGATGCAGTCGACGACAAGCCGGAAATCCTGCTCGGCGAGTTCATCGAGGCACCGATTGAGAATCCCGAATTCGGACGCATTGCCGCTCAGGCAGCCAAACAAGTCATCGTTCAGCGCGTCCGGGAAGCCGAACGCACTCAGGTGGTCGAGGCGTTCCGCGATCGTATTGGTGAGTTGATCACGGGTGTCGTCAAGCGTGTCGAACGCGGTGCGGTTTATCTGGACCTGGGCGGTAACGCCGAGGCATTCATCGCGCGCGACAAGAGCATTCCGCGCGAGACGGTGCGCACTGGTGATCGCGTCCGCGGTTACCTGTTCGACGTACGTGCCGAAGCGCGCGGTCCGCAGTTGTTTGTGTCGCGTACGGCTCCCGAATTCATGATGGAGCTGTTCAAGCTCGAAGTGCCGGAAGTCGGCCAGGGTCTGGTCGAAATCAAGGCCTGCGCGCGCGATCCCGGCGATCGCGCCAAGATCGCGGTGCTCTCGACCGACACCCGCACCGATCCGATCGGCGCCTGTATCGGCATGCGTGGTTCGCGCGTGCAGGCCGTTTCCAACGAATTGAACGGCGAGCGCATCGATATCGTATTGTGGAATGACAATCCGGCCCAATTTGTCATCAACGCGATGGCGCCGGCCGAAGTGCAGTCCATCATCGTGGACGAAGAGAAGCACTCGATGGACATCGCGGTTGCCGAGGACAAGCTGTCTCAGGCAATCGGCCGCGGCGGACAGAATGTGCGCCTGGCCAGCAAGCTCAGCGGCTGGCAGCTCAACGTGATGACCGAGGCCCAGGTCCGCACCAAGAGCGAATCCGAACAGGAAGCGGCGCGTGCGCTGTTCATGGCCAAGCTCGAGGTGGATGCGGAAATCGCCGCGATCCTGGTCCAGGAAGGTTTTTCCACAGTGGAAGAAATCGCCTATGTGCCGACCGGCGAGTTGCTGGCGGTCGAGGGCTTTGATGAAGACATCGTCGAGGAGCTGCGCGCGCGTGCCCGCGATGCGCTGCTGACCGAGGCACTCGCAGTTGAAGAAGACATCGACGACCACAAGCCGTCGGACGACCTGCTGGCCGTCGCAGGCATGGACGAAAGTCTGGCCTACGATCTGGCGTCGCACGGGATCGTGACCCGCGAGAACCTGGCCGATCTGGCTACGGACGAGTTGGTCGAACTGGCAATAGAAGGTCTGGATGAAGAACGTGCGGCCACGTTGATCGTGGCGGCGCGCAGTGCAGAGACGTGATCCGGGCGCGGATTTGTTGAGCGGAAAAAGGCAGCAGCGGGCGGATCACGGAGTAACGAATATGTCGGACGTCACAGTCAAACAATTAGCCCAGGTGCTGGGTACACCAGTCGACAAATTGCTGTCGCAATTGGCCGAAGCCGGCATGAGCTTCAACAACCCCGACCAGGTCATCAGCAGCACCGAAAAGGTGAAACTGCTCGGATTCCTGCGTCGTACCCATGGCAAGGCCGAGCCGGTTGCCGAGGACTCCTCCGCACCGCGCCAGATCACGCTCAAGCGCAAGACCGTTAGCGAGATCACGGTCAATCAGGGCGCTGCACGCGGCAAGACGGTCAATGTGGAAGTACGCCAAAAGCGCACTTATATCAAACGCAGCGAAGTCGGCACCGAGCAAAAGGTCGACAATGAGCGCGAAGATGCGCTGCGCAAGCTGTCCGAGTCGACTCTGACCCGCGAGGGCCAGGAACTCGAGCGTCAAGCGGTCGAGAAGCGTCGGCTGGAAGACGAAGCCAAGCAGCGCGTCATCGACGAGCAGCGCCAGCGCGAAGAAGCGGCGAAAGCCAGCTCCACCGTGCCGGTCGAGGCCGTGCCCGACGCGGTGGTCGAGACTGCACCTGTGGCAGCGCCGCAGGCACCTGTGGCGGCCCCCCGTATCACGCCGCCCCCGGCTGACGCCGCGCGCCCCGCGCGACGCGACGAGGCGACCCGCCATCACGTTCCACATCGCCCGCCTGCGCCGCCCGCGAAGCGCGTCGACGACAGCGCACAGCACAAGAACAAGGCCAAGCATGGCTCGCATCGCATGCAGGAAGGCCCGACGGCCGATTCGGCAACCCGTTTCGCCGGTGGCGAGCTGCATCTGACTGCCGAAGAGCGTGCACGGCGGTCCAGCCGCAAGAAACCCCGCGGTGGCAAGCCGGACATCAGCCGCATCACCGACAAGCATGCCTTCTCGAAACCGATCGCTCCGGTCGTGCGCGAAGTCGCACTCGGCGATGCGGTGATCGTTGCCGATCTCGCGCAGAAGATGGCGGTGAAAGGCTCCGACGTGGTCAAGGCGTTGTTCAAGATGGGCGTCATGGCGACCATCAATCAGGTCATCGATCACGACACTGCCGTTCTGGTCGTCGAGGAACTGGGTCACAAGGCAGTCAAGGCCAGCGACGACGATGTGGAAACTTCGTTGATCGCGCATTCGGAAGCGGCTGACCAGGGCAACAAGGAGGCGCGTGCGCCGGTGGTGACCATCATGGGTCATGTCGACCACGGCAAGACCTCGCTGCTCGACTATATCCGTCGCACCAAGGTGGCATCGGGCGAAGCGGGTGGCATTACGCAGCATATTGGTGCGTACCACGTGACCACCGACAAGGGCGTGATCACCTTCCTGGATACTCCAGGCCACGCGGCGTTTACCTCGATGCGCGCACGCGGCGCCAAGCTCACCGACATCGTGGTGCTGGTCGTTGCCGCAGACGACGGCGTGATGCCGCAGACCGTGGAAGCGGTCAAGCATGCGCGTGCAGCCGGTGTGCCGATCATCGTTGCCGTCAACAAAATGGACAAACCGGAATCCAATCCGGAAAACGTCAAGCAGGGCCTGGTGCAGCACGAAGTGATCCCGGAAGAGTGGGGTGGTGACGTGCAGTTCGTGCCGCTATCCGCCAAGACGGGCATGGGCGTGGACGCGCTGCTCGATGCGATCAGCGTGCAGTCCGAAGTGCTGGAACTGCTCGCCGTGCGCGACGGTCGTGCTTCCGGAGTCGTGGTCGAATCCAGCCTCGACAAGGGACGCGGTCCGGTTGCGACCGTACTTGTGCAGGATGGTACTTTGCGCAAAGGTGACTTCCTGGTTTGCGGCGTCGAATACGGTCGCGTGCGCGCGCTGTTCAACGAATCCGGCGAGCAGGTCAACGAAGCGGGTCCATCGATTCCCGTGCAGGTGCTGGGACTGTCTGGTGTCCCCGATGCCGGCGACGATTTCGTCTGCGTGGCTGACGAGCGTCTGGCGAAGGACGTTGCTCAGCAACGCAACCAGAAGCGTCGCGAATCGCGCCTGATCAGCAAGACGACCAGACTCGAAGACATCATGTCGCAGATGACCCAGGGCGGCGACCAGGTCAGCCTCAACCTGGTGGTCAAAGCCGATGTGCAGGGTTCTGCCGAAGCGCTGCGCGATTCGCTGACCAAGCTGACCAACGAATTGGTCAAGGTCAACGTGATCGTGTCCGGTGTGGGTGGCATCACCGAATCCGACGCGACTCTCGCGGCGGCTTCGAAAGCCACGATCATCGGTTTCAACGTGCGTGCCGATGCATCGGCACGTCGAGTTATCGAGAGCAACGGTCTGGATTTGCGCTACTTCTCGATCATCTACGACGTGATCGATCAGGTGAAGCAGGTCGCGTCCGGTCTGCTCGGCATGGAAGTGCGCGAAGAGATCATCGGCGTCGCCCAGGTGCGCGACGTGTTCCGCAGCTCCAAGTTCGGCGCCGTGGCGGGTTGCATGGTCATCGAAGGCTTCGTCAAGCGGAACAAGCCAATCCGCGTGTTGCGCGACAACACCGTGGTGTTCCAGGGCGAACTCGAGTCGCTGCGTCGCTTCAAGGACATTGTGGACGAAGTGCGCAACGGCATGGAATGCGGCATCGCGGTCAAGCAATACAACGACGTCAAGCCGGGCGACCAGATCGAGTGCTTCGAACGTATCGAAGTGCAGCGGACGTTCTGAAAGCCGGGAATCGGGAATGGATAGAGCGTAAGCTCGTCATTCCCGGATTTCCCGATTGACGATGCGGCATCCTTGATTCAGATACTTGCTTGCGATTCACCATTTCCGACTCCTCTTTCCGGTCCCCTCAATGCCCCAGAACTTCAAACGCGCCGACCGTATCTCTGCCGAATTGCGCCGCCTCGTCGGTACGATGGTGCATGAGGTCGTGCGCGACCACGCGTTGCCATCGGTCAGCGTGTCGGATGTCGAGGCCTCGAAGGAACTTGATACTGCAACGGTCTACGTCACAGCCCTGATGGCCGATCAAGGCCCAGAGGCCGTGAAACTGTTGAACGGGATGGCCAAGGAATTCCGCCACCAGCTCTCGCAGATGATGCGTTTGCGCCGCGTGCCGGAATTGCGCTTCAAATATGATGACTCCGTCGACAAGGGCGAGCGCATCGAAGCGCTGCTCCGCGAAGATCGGAACAAGGGTAATTTGTAACATTGCATTTCGGTTGGCCATGAATTCGCGCAAAGACCCCATTGCCTGGCGTCCCGTCCATGGCATCCTGCTGCTCGACAAGCCGAAAGGGATGACGTCGAACCAGGCGCTGCAGTCGACGCGACGGATGTTTGCCGCCGAAAAAGGCGGACATACCGGCAGCCTGGATCCACTTGCTACGGGTCTGTTGCCGATCTGCTTCGGCGAGGCAACCAAGATCGCCGGCTACCTGCTCGGTGCCGCCAAGGCCTATGAAGCGCAGGTTTGCCTGGGCATCACCACGACCACTGCCGACGCCGATGGCGAGGTGCTGCAATTGCGCCGCGTGCCGGCGCTCGACGTGGTTCTGCTGGAAAATGAATTGTCCACTTTGCGCGGCAGGATCCGGCAAATCCCGCCCGTGTACTCCGCGATCAAACAAGGTGGAGTGCCCTTGTACAAGCGTGCCCGCGCCGGTCAGGATGTACAGGCGCCGCCGCGCGAAGTCGAAATATCGCGGCTGGATCTGCTCGGTTTCACGGAGACGCAGCTGCGCCTGCACGTGGAATGCAGCTCAGGCACCTATGTGCGCAGCCTGGCGACGGATCTGGGCGAGAAACTCGGTTGCGGCGCGCATTTGACCGGTTTGCGCCGACTGTGGGTGGATCCGTTCCTGCAACCGTGCATGCACAGTCTGGAAAGCCTGGCCGCGATCGCTCGCGATGGCGATCAGGCCGCGCTCGACGCCCTGTTGCTGAAAGTGGACGATGGTCTCGCGGCTTTTCCCAGCATCGAGGTCGATGTGATCCAGGCGCAAGCGTTGCGTCTGGGGCAGCCGGTCGGGTGCGGCGCCGAGCCGCAGGAACTCTGCCGGGTGCTCGAATCGGATCACCTGATTGCGCTCGGCAAGATCGATCAACAGGGCGTCTTGCGCGTCACGCGAGGTCTGAATCTGCCGCGCTGAGCCGCTCGGCGGGACTGCAAGACTTGTTGCATCGCGGCGGATAGCGCTAAAATACTGCGCTCACTCAAAATTCAACCCCACGCGGGGCTTGTGCAGCGCCACTACGGTGCCGCTGCACAAGCCTCGCCTAGCTTTCAAGGTTCGTAAATCATGCTGACTGCAGAAGACACCCAGAAGATTCTCGCCGATTACGGCCGCGTGCCGAACGATACCGGCTCCCCGGAAGTGCAAGTTGCGTTGCTGTCCGCGCGCATCGAGCACCTGTCCGGCCATTTTGCCAAGCACGCGAAGGATCATCATTCGCGCCGTGGCCTGCTGAAGATGGTCAATCAGCGCCGTCGCCTGTTGAGCTATCTGAAAGCCAAAGACGGCGATCGCTACAAGACTTTGATTGAACGCCTCGGCATCCGCCGCTAAGCGCAACGTGCACGAGGAGATGGCAGTGGCGAAAGTTTCGAAGTCGTTCCAGTTCGGTAGTCACGAAGTCACGCTGGAGACGGGTGAAATCGCCCGCCAGGCCGGTGGCGCCGTGATCGTCAGCATGGGTGGCACGGTTGTGCTGGTCGCCGCCACGGCGGCTGCGAAGGCACGCGAAGGGCAGGATTTTTTCCCGCTCACCGTCGACTACCAGGAAAAGTTCTATTCCGCCGGTCGTATTCCGGGTGGCTTCTTCAAGCGTGAAGGCCGCCCGACCGAGAAGGAAACGCTGACCTCCCGTCTGATCGACCGCCCGATCCGCCCGCTGTTTCCGGAAGAGTTCCGCAACGAGCTGCAGGTCATGGCAACGGTCGTCTCGCTGAATCCGGACGTCGATGGTGACATCGCCGCCCTGCTCGGCGCTTCCGCGGCTCTCGTGCTCGCCGGGGTTCCGTTCCAGGGTCCGATCGGTGCCGCCCGCGTCGGCTACGCGAACGGCAAATACATCCTGAATCCGGGCAAGGTCGAGCTCGCCACGTCGGATCTGGATCTGGTTGTCGCCGGTACCGCGAATGCGGTGCTCATGGTGGAGTCCGAAGCCAAGCTGTTGTCGGAAGAAGTGATGCTCGGTGCAGTGGTCTTTGGCCATCAGCAGATGCAGATCGCGATCAAGGCGATCAACGAATTCGTCGCCGAAGCTGGTGTGCGCAAGTTCACCTGGAGCGCTCCCGCTCGCAACGACGCGCTGTTCAATGCGCTCGAAGGCGCGATCGGATCGCGCATGGCAGAAGCTTTCCAGATTCGTGACAAGCTCGCCCGTCGTGATGCACTCAGCGCCTTGAAGTCGGATGTAAAGACGGCTATCGCTGAACAGTCCGCCGCGAATGGCTGGACCGACCCGGTGATCGGCGCTGCGTTTGGCGATATCGAATACCGTACCTTGCGCGAAGGCGTGCTGAAGACCAAGGTGCGCATCGATGGTCGTGCGCTCGACACCGTGCGTGGCATCACTGCCCGCGTCGGCGTCTTGCCGCGTACCCACGGTTCCGCACTGTTCACGCGTGGCGAGACGCAGGCCCTGGTCACCGTCACGCTCGGCACCACCAAGGATTCGCAGATCATCGATGCGCCGGAAGGCGAGTCGAAGGATCCGTTCCTGTTCCATTACAACTTCCCTCCGTACTCGGTCGGCGAAGTCGGCCGCAATGCAGGTCCCAAGCGTCGCGAAATCGGCCATGGCCGTCTCGCCAAGCGCGGCGTGCAGGCGGTCAAGCCGACGATGGCAGAGTTCCCTTATGTACTTCGCGTGGTCGCCGAGATCACCGAGTCGAATGGTTCGTCCTCGATGGCATCGGTGTGCGGTTCCTCGCTGGCCATGATGGACGCGGGCGTTCCGCTGAAATCACCGGTTGCGGGCATCGCGATGGGTCTGGTCAAGGAAGGCGACGACTTCGTCGTGCTGTCCGACATCCTCGGTGACGAAGATCATCTGGGCGACATGGATTTCAAGGTTGCCGGTACCGAAGCGGGTGTCTCTGCGTTGCAGATGGATATCAAGATCGACGGCATTACCGAAGAAATCATGCGCGTGGCGCTGGACCAGGCCAAGCGTGGTCGTCTGCATATCCTCGGCGAGATGAACAAGGTCATCACGTCGGCCCGTCTGGAAATGAGCGAGTACGCGCCGCGTCTGCTGACCATGCGCATCCATCCGGACAAGATCCGCGAAGTGATCGGCAAGGGTGGCACCGTGATCCGTTCGATCACGGAAGAAACCGGTTGCACGATCGACATCCAGGACGACGGCAGCATCGTCATCGCCTCGGTCAATCGCGCCGCAGCCGAAGAAGCCAAGAAGCGCATCGAGATGATCGTCTCCGATGTCGAGCCGGGCCGCATTTACGAGGGCAAGGTCGCGAAGCTGATGGACTTCGGTGCATTCGTCACAATCCTGCCGGGCAAGGATGGACTTGTCCACGTTTCGCAAATTTCCAACGAGCGCGTCGAGAAAGTGTCCGACAAACTCAAGGAAGGCGATATCGTCAAGGTCAAGGTGCTCGAAGTCGACAAGCAGGGCCGTATCCGCCTGTCGATCAAGGCCGTCCTCGAGGACGCCGCGGCGGCACAAGGCGCCGCATAAGCGCCACGTGCCACGTCAGACAAAAGAAGCCGGCCATGCGCCGGCTTTTTTTCGTGTGGTCGCCATTGAAATGAGTTCCATCCCGGGGCAGGCTTCCGGCTTCTTGTGCTCCTTCGTTGAACTGCGCGATTCGCTTTCGACTTTCTCTAAGCGTACGACAATCTGATCGATCCCTTTGTCGATCGCAGCTTCGGGCCCCCTTTGATCCCGAACGTGAAGGTGATCGGCGATTTATCGATGGTGTGCAGGCGCGAGACGACGCGGAGATCCTTGCCGGTGTGCTCAGGCCTACCCACCTGCGGGTTGCCATGCGGCGCGACCGGTGCGTGGTGACCGCACAGTGGCAGCAGCTGTCCGCCGCATTCCGTGTGCACCCGTAGCAGCATTTCGTGTGTGACTGTTCGCGCCTGTCGGATGGCCGCAACGTGCGGTACCGATTGGCGCAATTGGCGTGGAGCGAGCACAATCGCAGCTGGTTTTTGTTGCGGCGCAACAAGTGGAAGGTGTAGCATTCCTGGGCATTCTGGAGGGCGCGATGTCGAATTCACCGCAAGACTTTTTCAATCAGTGGCAATCGATGGCGCAGCAATACTGGGACGGTTGGAAGACCCAGGGTGTCTCGCCTGCGGCCAGTGCCTTTGGCGCCAGCGCACCGTGGCAGGCGGGTCTGGACCAATGGACGCAACTGTTCCAGCAGGGTACCCAGCAAGGTGATCTGGTCGAACGCGTGAGCACCAATGCGAAAGCCTATGTAAGCTTGATGCAATCGATGCTTGGCGCAAGTCTCGGCCAGGCCGGTGAAGGCACGACGGCGAACTGGACCGACGCGCTGAAGAGCGGTTTCAACGTGCCAGGCATGGATGCAAGTTTATGGAATAATCCACTTGCCGCCAATATGCGCGACCTGGCTGGCCCCGGCGCCAAGGGTTTCGAGCAGATCATGGCGGACATGACGCGCGGCGCAGGTCCGATGCGCGAACAGATCCTCGGCACGCTCAATATGCCGAGCTTCGGTCTGGCGCGCGAGCACCAGGAGCGCTGGCAACAGCTGGCTTCCGCGATGATCGACTATCAGGAACAGAACAATCGTTACAACGGTCTGTTGATGCAGTCGAGCCAGGATGGCTTTTCGCGCTTCCAGTCCAAGCTCGCCGAGCGCGAGGAACCCGGCCGCCAGCTCGAATCCGTGCGCGCTGTCTACGATCTGTGGGTCGACGCCGCAGAAGAGGCGTATGCGCAAATTGCGCTTTCACAAGAATTTCGCAAAGTGTACGGATCGATGGTCAATGCGCAGATGCGCGTGCGTTCACTGATGCAGAAGGAAGTCGAGCAGCAGACGCGCCAGATGGGCATTCCCACGCGCAGCGAACTGGCCGGGGTCGAAAAGGGCTTGCACGAATTGCGTCGCGGCGCGAAGAAGGCCCAGGAAGAGCAGGGTGGTGCGGACCTCGCCGCCGAAGTGACATCGTTGCGCGCAGAAGTTGCAGAACTGAAACGACAGTTTGCGAGTATGGCGAAAGGCACGCATACCGCGCAGGGTGCGCCCGCGCCGACGGCCGCTCCGACCGCCGCGGCGAGTTCGGCCAAGCCGGCGCCGCAAGCTGGCAACCCCTCCAAGTCGTCCAAAACCAAGCGCTGAGGAAAGTCATGGGCCCGATTCGTATCGAACCGCAGAAAGCGCTGGACGAAGCCCTCAGGCTGCAGCAGAAGCTGTCGGCCAGCGTGCCGACCCTGCGCGGGCTGGATCCCGTCAGTTTCGGTGTCACGCCGAAAGAGGCGGTCTACAAAGATGACAAAGTGACTTTGTACCGTTTCAAGGGCGACAAGGCACCGACATCCAAAACCCCGCTGCTGATCTGCTACGCGCTGGTCAACACGCCGTACATGGTCGATCTGCAGGCCGACCGATCGATGGTCAAGAACCTGCTCGCGCTCGGCGAGGATGTTTACCTGATCGACTGGGGCTATCCGGACGGTTCGGACAAATACCTCTCGCTGGATGACTACATCAACGGCTACCTGCGCCGCTGTGTGGACTTTCTGCGCAAGTCGCATGGTCTCGACGCAATCAACCTGCTTGGCATTTGCCAGGGTGGCGCGTTTTCGCTGTGCTTCGCATCGATCTACCCGGACAAGGTCAAAAATCTCATCACGATGGTGACGCCGGTGGACTTCCACACGCCGGACAACATGCTGTCGAACTGGACACGCGAACTCGACGTCGACCTGTTTGTCGATGCACTCGGTAACGTTCCCGCCGATCTGATGAACTATTGCTATCTCACCCTGAAGCCGATACGCCTGAATCAGCAGAAATACATCGGCCTGGTCGACATCCTCGACAACAAGACCGAAGTGGAAAATTTCCTGCGTATGGAAAAGTGGATTTTTGATTCCCCGGACCAGGCCGGTGAGGCATTCCGTCAGTTCATCAAGGATTTCTACCAAGGCAACAAGCTGCTCAAAGGCGGCCTGATGATCGGTGACAAATCCGTCGACCTGAAGAACGTGCGCCAACCGGTGTTGAACATCTTCGCCGAGCAGGACCATCTGGTCCCGCCAGACGCGTCGCGCGCGCTGAAAGATGCTTGCGGCAGCGCCGACTACTCGCAGATCGCTTTCAAAGGCGGTCACATCGGCATTTACGTTTCGAGCCGCGCGCAGCGCGACGTGCCGCCGGCGATCCATGATTGGCTGGAGAAGCGCCAAGGGTAAGCGACAAGGAAATTCTGCGTCGTCTCTTTGCCGTGGCAGGCATTGAGAACGCTCGGGGAGCACGCGTCCGTGCGACGCCTTAACCGTGAAATGCGCATCGCGGAGAATGCAGGCGACAATCGAGCCTGCATTCTCCATGGGTCTCAATCGAAGGTGTGCGCAAACAACTCGTCGTTCTGCATGCCGAGCATCATCTGCCCGCGACCATTCAATCCCGTAAAGGCGACACGGCCAACCACGATGCGGCCGGACTGCAACAGGATCGGGCCGCCGATCAGACCATGCTGGCCATTGGTGGAGATCCTTTGGCGCAACACGCGTCAGAGTTGCCGCTCGCGTGTGCGCTGACATTCTCAGTGCCGTATCGTGGCGGCATGGCCACGCTCAAATATCTCGGCGGTTACGACGAACGAATCCTGGCACGGGTGCGCGAGCTGATCGCGGAGGATCGCCTGGATGCGCTGCTGCGCGAGCGTTATCCAGACATGCACGCAGTGCGCAACGACAAGGCTCTGTTCGAATACGCGATCGCGCTCAAGGATCGTTTCATGCGCAAGTCCGACCCCGTCGGCAAGGTGATTTACGACAACCACCTGCAAGTTGTGCGCGATGCGCTCGGCACGCACACGACCGTCTCGCGCGTACAAGGCAGCAGGCTCAAGGCCAGCCGCGAGATCCGCATCGCGAGCGTATTTCGCGACGCGCCAGCCGAGTTCCTGCGCATGATCGTCGTGCATGAACTTGCGCACCTGAAGGAGCGCGAGCACAACAAATCATTTTATAAACTTTGTACACACATGGCGGCCGACTATCATCAGCTTGAATTCGATGTGCGGCTCTATCTGACTCATCTGGACAACCGGCGGCCCGTCACATCGGTTGCGGCGCCCGCCTGACCCTTTTTTGAACAGGGCGGCGTGTTCGGTCGGGCCTTGCACCGCTATTTGGCCGGCACGACGCCGACAGCGACGCGCGTATCTGTCGCAATCCAGTTCACTTCCCAGGACTTGCCGCCGTCGTCGGAAAACGCTTGCTCAAAACGGCAACTGTCCGACGTCGCACACGTGACGACGAATCGAACCCGGATTGGCCGGCCATCAAGGCTTTCGTCACCGAAGAATTCGCCTCGTCCGTCCGCAAAGCGACCGATCGTGGGCGGACTCAAGGTTCCGCTACGCAGGTTCGAAAAATTCAGACTCCATTGCTGCGTCTCGGGATTGTAGAGGCGCAGCGACACGCCCGCGATCGCTCCTGCTTTACCGGCAATATCCAGTTCAGCCAGATTGGCACGTCCGCCCATCGATGCTCTCACCAGGGTCGTTCCCTCGTAGGTCACCCATGCAGTGGAGCCGCTCAACGGATGCTGCAGGCGCGATACACGGCTAGTCCAGGTGCCGATCTCGAAGTCGAAATCACGCTGTCCGTCGCGCTGCACGGTGGCAGCAGGCTTCGGCTCGCTCGCATTGGCGGCCTGCTGCGCGGCCGATCCCGAAAGAGGAAGCGCGCAAGCGGAGACACCATAGAACCAGCAAAGTATCCGAGTGGATTTCGTCGCGTTTATCATGGGGCCTCTGCCTGATTCGCCGCCTGGCGCCAGCAGTCTGCTGAGCGATGGGTTGTCGGCCTTGCGCCGACTATGCGCCGCAAGATGCCGCGAAATAAGGTCCACTTTTTCTTCTGCCGAGAGTGCCGGTTGCGAGAAATGGATGCGCTTGAGAGTTCCATTGCCTCGGCCAGGACCCGAGGAAACGGGGCGAAAATGTGTTGAAGCGGCTTTCGTCAGCGTGTCTCCACAAATGTGATGACGCCGCAGCCGATAAAGTACGAAAGACTCCGTACTTTGCCGGGAATGACTTGGATGGCACCGATTGCCGCTTCGACGAGTTCGCTGTCTGCGGCGCATTTGGCGCACGGTTTTGGCCAGCTGGCTCGCTACCTTGGATGGGTCCTGTTGGCCACCGGTGTGCTGCTTTCGTATTCGGCCGCGGCGGAGGCGACGACGAAGCAGCGACTCGGTCTGACGGCGCGTGTGTGGGGGCTGGTCAAACACCGGCATCCTGCAGTGACTGCGCGCGAGCGTAGCTGGCATCAGATCCTTGTCGATCAATTGCCGCGCATTGAAGCGACTGGCGGCGGTCCTTGCCGCAACCCGGCCCGGACATCGAATCCGGCAACTGGGCTGACATCGGCGTGACCTTCCACGATGGTAGCCGCTGGCTGCGCCAGCACATGCCATTGCGGCGTTTCTGATCGAGGCAGGCAAAAACACCTGAAGATGCGAACCCATCTCGCCGCGCGTCGCTTCGTATTGCGAGTGGGCTACGCAATAGCAGGATGTCGTTGCGAATAGTTCGCGGCACAGTGGCCGAACGGCGGCTTCGGTGAAATTTGCCCACTAACTTGAAACCAGAGAACAAAATCCATTTATTGCAGTTGAAAGATTTCGGGGGTTTTGCATTGCGTCGCAAGACGAAGCCGGCTATGTCCGAGCGCAAAGGGCGGACATGCTGCGGACAGTACGCGGACAAGGTACCAGGGACCGTTGTTCCATCGGATCAATGATTTGGTGCTGGCGCGATTGCTGCTATCCCCTGACTGAGCAATCGCATGGGCTTCCCACAGAAAATGCTATGACAACCATCACCGATGTCGCACCATTCGCGGGAAACAGATTTGGCAAGGTTTCGCGAGCGTCGTCCAGTCGTCCCATACACAACGCTGTCGTCGCCATCATTTTCGCGACGGCTACAACGATTACACAATCGGCCAATGCCGAGATCCAGGCGCGGTCACAAAGCGCGTTGGTCGACTCGATCTTCGCTCAATACGACAAGCCGGATGTTCCGGGTTGCGCCGTCGCGGTCATTCGCGATGGGAAGATTGTTTACGAACGCGGCTACGGATTGGCCAGTCTGGAACACAGAGTACCGATCCAGCCCGGCAGGACGGCATTCAACATTGCATCGGCAACCAAGCAATTCACCGCAGCCAGCGTGCTGCTGCTGGTTCGCGATGGCAAACTCACGCTGGACGATGATGTGCACAAGTTCATTCCGGAACTACCCGACTATGGGCACACGATTGCCGTGCGCAACTTGCTGCATCACACCAGCGGCTTGCGTGATTACTATACTTTGCTGGGGTTGGCTTTTGTCTCGTCGGTTGACTTCACTACCGACGCGCAAACCATGGCCACAATCACTCGCCAAAAGGCGCTGGATTTCGAGCCGGGCAGTGCCTGGGGCTACAGCAGCTCCAATTATTTCCTGCTCGGGCAGATCGTACAGCGAGTCAGTGGTCAGCCCTTGCGAGACTTTGCCCGCGACCGAATATTCACGCCGCTGGGGATGCACAACACCCAGTTTCTGGCGCGCTATGATCAGGTGGTCGCCGATGTCGCTACGGGCTATCAGCCCTTGCCGGAAAGCGGCTACGTGGTGGATATGTCGAACTGGATGACCGCGGGACCCAGCGGCTTGCGGACGACCGTTGAAGATCTCGCCAGATGGGACAGCAATTTCTACACCGGTAACGTGGGCGGGGCGTGGTTGCCCGAGCAATTGCAAGTTCGTGGCCAGTTGACCGACGGTACCGTCATCGACTACGGACGCGGTTTGATCAGCGAGGACTATCGCGGTCTCGAATCGGTATCACATGACGGCAGCTTCGCAGGCTACCGGGCGCAGCTGCTTCGATTTCCGAAGGAAAAGTTTTCCGTCGCCGTGTTATGCAATACCGGCCAAAGTTCGCCGAGTCAATTCGCCGAGAAAGTCGCTGACATCTACCTTGCCGACAAGTTGAAAACGACGCATGTGATTCCGGCGGCGAACGCAAAAGCCGACGTCGGTCACCACACCGCAATCTCGAACCAGAACCGTTTCGTCGGGACGTATTGGAACCGGCGACAGGGTTCTGTGCGTCGCATCGAGATGCGTGACGGAAAATTGTTCTACGTGCGCAGTGCCGACAGCGCCACCGAACTGGTTCCGGCGGGTGAACGGCGATTGCTGATGAAAGGCACGCCGCGGGAAACGGAATTGCGCTTTTCCGCCGGCCCCAGTGGCAAGCGAACCCTGCGTGTGAAAATCGCAGGTGTCGGTGTCATGCAGGGCGGTGCCAGCGACCTGTTGGAGGTGAGTCCGTATGAAGCGACCGCTGATCAATTGAAATCGAATGCGGGCCGGTTCTACAGCACTGAACTGCTCACGGAGTGGCAACTCGTGGCACTCGATGACCACCTGGTCTTGCGCGATCCTCGCGGTCAGGAAACCGCCCTGGTGCCAGCCTTCAAGGATGCGTTCCTGTTGGACGATTACCTGCTGCGATTCAACCGCGATGCCACCGGCGAGGTCACTGGTTTTTTCGTCGATGCCGGGCGCGCGATGAACATCCGGTTTGAACGAGGCCGGGATCCATCCGACAAATAGGGCGCGGAGTGTAAAGGAATAGAAAAGCAATGGGCGGGGATTGGAGCTTTCTTCCCGGCCGCGCCGGAGATCAAGATCGAGTTCGAGACAAAGTCCACAATTGCGGCAAAGGGTCCTGCCGACCGTTGACGCCCGGACCCGCCTGCGTCGGGGTCGCTCCGACTGGATCAGCCCTGCGCTGCGTATATTCCTATTCGGTGGTCTTTGGCTCCGACCCTTTCTTGCGCCGAGCACGCTTTGGTGCTGCCGGCGCAGCTCTCGTTCCCGCAGCGGACTTTCTCGTCTGCGTGTTGCGCGCCGTGCGTCGGGGCTTGGTCGCCTTCTCCGCGGATTCCGAATCAGGGCCAGAAGCTTTGGTACCGAACGGATTCAGCTTGGCGACGCGACTCAACACCGATCCGACGCTGCCTAGCGCATCTTTGGTGGCGGTGACGGACCAGTTCCACAATTTGCGTTCGTCCACGCCCGTGAATGCCCGAATCGCTTCGGAGAGGCTGGTCACCGGCGCTTCGCCGAGCTTGGCGAAGGCTTGCGCGCGGCGGCCGATGGCGTAGGTCATCGCGGCATTGCCGAGCGCGCTGGTGAGCACGGCGGCCACCGGCGCGATGCGGCCGAGTACCGGCCCCAGAACCTTGCCGCCGAGTTTGCTGCCGAATCGGCTGAGCAGACGACGGCCAAGCGCGTCGACGCTGACACTCGCGCCGGCGCCGAGCGCGCTGATCTGTCGGATCAGGGGCGTGCGCAGGGGCTCGGGCAAGGGCAGCTCGTAGAGTGCAAGCGTGTCCTCGATGAGTTTTTCCTGGATCGCGTTGAGCGCGGCCATGTCGGCGATCTCGCCGAGTGCAAAACGCAGCAATATTCCCGTTCCCGGAATGACGCCGGCCAGGGCGGACAGGGCGCCTACGCCGGCGGCCTTGAGGCACGCATTGCGCAGCATGCCTTGGAATTCATCGTCGCGATCGCGTAACAGTCGGGCTGGACTGCGCTTCGCGATGATCTGCGTGGTAGGCTTTCTCGATGCCATCATCGACCTCATCCTTCGCTGCTTTGTGGCAGCTGATCCGCTACGCCGGCCCTTACCGTGCGCGACTCATTGCCGCCAGCCTGTGTTCGGTGGCGAACAAATTGTTCGACGTGGCGCCGGAAATCCTGATCGGCATCGCCATCGATGTCGTGGTGCGAGGCAAGGCATCTTTTGTCTCGGGCTTCGGTGTCGTCGAGCCCTTGAACCAAGTCTACCTGCTCGGCGCCCTCGCGCTCGGGATCTGGGTGTGTGAGTCACTGTTCGAATTCGCTTACCTCGTCATGTGGCGAAACCTGGCTCAGGACCTGCAGCACGAGTTGCGCACCAGCGCTTATGCACACGTGCAGAACCTGGATCTGGCTTACTTTGAGGACCGCTCCAGCGGCGGCCTGGTGGCGATCCTCAACGACGACGTCAACCAACTCGAACGGTTCTTGAATGGCGGCGCCAGCGACCTGATTCAAGTCGTGGTCACGGTGATCGCCTGCGGCGCGGTATTTTTTGCGATTTCGCCGCAGATCGCGGCACTCGCCTTTACGCCGATTCCGGTAATCCTGTGGGGCGCGTTTTTCTTCCAGCGGCGTGCCGGACCACGTTATGACCTGGTGCGCCAGAAGGTCGGTGCTCTATCGGCGCGCCTGTCGAACAATCTTGCCGGCATCGCGACGATCCGCAGTTTCGCCGCCGAACATCACGAGTTGCAGCGCCTGAGACGCGAGAGTCTGGACTACGTCGCTGCCAACCGCGCCGCGATCCGCCTCAGCGCCTCGTTCGTCCCGCTGATCCGGATGGCGATCCTGTTCGGTTTTTTGTGTACGTTTGTGCGCGGTGGACAATTGGTCATCGCCGGTGAGTTGCAAGCCGGGTTCTATGCAGTGCTGGTGTTCCTGACCCAGCGCCTGCTGTGGCCGTTGACGCGCTTGGCCGATACCGTGGACCTGTTCGAACGCGCGATGGCCTCGACGCGGCGGATCCTCGGCTTGCTGGCGACCCCGATTTCGATCCGCGATACGGACCTCACCGAGCCGGATCGCGCCAGTCAGGGAGCGCTTTCGCTGCGCGATGTGCATTTTGCGTATGCCAGCGGCGCTGAGGTCGTGCGCGGCATTGACCTGAATATTGCCGCCGGCACCACGGTCGCACTGGTCGGTGCCACGGGCGGCGGCAAGAGTTCGTTGATCAAGTTGCTGTTGCGTTTCTACGAGCCGACCCGCGGCAGCATTTTGCTCGACGGCTGTCTGCTGGCGGACTATCCGCTGGCATGGCTGCGCAGTCAGATCGGCTGGGTCGCGCAAGATGTGTTCCTGTTTGACGGAAGTGTGCGCGAGAACATCGCCTATGGCCGACCCGGAGCGAGCGAAGCGCAGGTGATCGAGGCGGCCCGTGCCGCCGAGGCCCACGATTTCATCGCGCGGTTGCCACAGGGCTACGACACGCAGGTCGGCGAGCGTGGCATCAAGCTTTCAGGCGGGCAGCGACAGCGACTGTCGATCGCGCGTGCCTTGCTCAAGGATCCGCCGATCCTGTTGCTCGATGAGGCCACCAGTGCTGTCGACAATGAGACCGAGGCGGCGATCCAGCGCTCGCTCAAGCGCCTCGCGCATCGACGTACGGTGATCGTGATTGCTCACCGTCTGTCGACGATCGTGCACGCGGACCAGATCGTGGTGATCGAGGAAGGGCGCATCGTCGAGCGCGGCACGCATGCGCAGTTGATTGTGCAGAATGGCAGCTATGCGTTTTTGTGGAAAGTGCAGACTGGCGCAACGGCCTGAGGTGCGGCTCGCGGCCGAAGTCTGAAGTACGGCGGCACTGCCACGTCGGCGAGTGCGGAGGCGGGCAGATGGGTGCAACATGGCTCGGAGCGATTCCGGTCTGTCGCATCGCTGCGTTATCCTAGACGGCTGAGCCTTGGAGAGCCCGAATGTCTGACCTGGATCGTTACGACACCGTCCGCGCCGTGCACTGGCATGGCGATTACCTGCGCCTGCTCGACCAGCGTCGCCTGCCATTCGAGGAGGTCTATGTGGACTGCCGCACCTCGACCGAGGTCGCCCAGGCGATCAAGGACCTCGTCGTGCGTGGGGCGCCGGCGATTGGCATCGCAGCAGCCTGGGGCGTCGTGCTGGCCGCACGTCAACACCCCGGACAGCTGGCCAGTGCGCTGACTGAATTGCGCGCGGCCCGCCCGACCGCCGTCAACCTCATGTGGGCGCTGGACCGGATGCAACGGGTCTGTCGCGAAGGCGCCGAGATAGCGCGACTGGAGCGTGAGGCCGCCGCCATCCAGCGCGAAGACCTGGCCGCGAATCGTCATATGGGTGAACTGGGCGCGGCGTTGATCGCGCCGGGAAGCGGCGTGCTGACCCATTGCAACACCGGTTCGCTCGC
>JBDTLV010000026.1:0-50424 GCA_039934615.1 Tahibacter sp. | reverse complement strand
GGATCTGGCGGACGCACCGCCTGCAGCGTCCAGCCGCGGTGGTGGCTGACACGGTGTCCACGCCATAGGGCGGGTCGCCGACCTGCCACTTTTCCACTATCACGCAAAAGAAAAAAGGCGGGTCCGAGACCCGCATACCAAAGCCGTCACGGAATCCCTCCCGCCGCGCCAACGCCCCGCAGGGCGTGTCTTGGACCCGCCACCTTTCCACAATCGCGCGAAATCAACAATGGCGGATCCAGGGCCCACCTCCGAAAGTGCCCGTGGGGAGCGACAAACGCGAGAAGGCGGGTCAACGCAGTATTATCGCTAAATTCCCGATGTGGTTTCGACAAACGTCACGTGGAAGCGGTCTTGTTCGAAGAGGAAAGACGGGGCGATCCCGAATGTGGCGCGGAAGGTTCGCGACAGGTGCGCGGAGTCTGAAAAACCTGCCTGATGCGCCGCTTCGGTCAAGCTTGATCCACGCATGGCGCCTTCCGCGGCCACGCGAAGTCGACACCACAAAACATAGCGCCGCAACGGCACGCCGGTCGCGTCACGAAAGCGGTGCGCCAGGCGGCTTGGAGAGCGGCGCACCGCTTTCGCGAGCGCTTCCACGGTGATTGGTCCGAAGAGACGCTCGCGCACAAGTCCACAAACTTCCGCGATCAGGGCATCTTCATGGGCTTCGCTCTCGGCAGCGGGTCCAATCAATCCGTCTACCAGCGACAGCGCCGCCGCCGCATCCCCGGCTGCGGCGTGACGCGCCAGGGAACGCAGACGCGGGTCGAATGGCAAGGCGACCACGCCGGTGCTTCCGCGGCCGGGAAAGCGCGCCCACTGCCTGCTTTCGGATTCCAGATACAGCACCGCCGAGGGTCCGAAGGCCGGATGTGCATGCGGGATATCGGGCGGTAAGAGGATCAGATCGGCGCAGTGCTCGCCGGTCTCGGCAGATGTGTAGACGACAGGCCCATCCAGGCCGAGCGCTATTTGCGCCGCGTGGTGCCGATGCGTGCCCGCCGCATACCCAGGTGCCAGCACCAGCAGGCGTTGTGGCCAGACGTAGAGGTGAAACGCAGTCGTAGGCACGGCAGCCAGTTTATTCAAGTCCGCCGAGCACTTCCACGCGCATGCTGTTCTCGCGATCTCCGCCGCGTCTTGAGGTGCTTCCATGTCTACCGAATCCGGCTACATCCACGCGCTCCGCTTTTCATTCTTGAACGCGCTGTACGACCCTGTTGTCGCGCTGACCTCGCGTGAGCAACGATTCAAGACAGTTCTGCTGAATGGTGTTGCGCTGGCGTCGGGACAACGGGTGCTCGACGTCGGCTGCGGCACAGGGACGCTGGCCTGCATGGCAGCCCAGCGCGCACCGGGTGCGCAGATGGTCGGACTGGATGGCGACGCGAGCATCCTGGACCGCGCCCGGCGCAAGGCGACAGAACGAGACATCTCGATCGAGTTCGTACACGGGATGTCGGTCGAGTTGCCGTTTCCAGACGGCCATTTCGACAGCGTGCTCTCCAGCCTCTTCTTTCACCATCTTGATGCCAGTGCCAAGCAACGCACGTTTGCCGAAATTTTTCGCGTCCTGAAGCCGGATGGACAATTGCACATTGCTGACTGGGGGGCTGCGCAGGATGCGCTGATGCGCGCAGCCTTCCTGATCATTCAAGCCGTGGATGGATTCGCCACGACCGGGGATAACGTTCGCGGCAAGTTACCCGGAATGGTGGTGCAGGCAGGGTTCCACGCAGTGCATATCGACCGGCGACTGCGTACGATGTTGGGAACGATGGAGATCGTGCGAGCCAGCAAATCGGCGCTAAAGAAAGTCGGGTGAAACGGATCGCCATGAGCTCCGAGTCGGGTAGCCGAGAATTCGCCGCACCGAAGCCCGATGCGGCGAATTGAACCTGTGAAGTTCCTGCACATCGCGCACCGGACCAAGGGTCAGGATCATCGAGCATGCCGCGCACGACCCGCGCACCGGTCGCGCTGAGAACGGTCGCCTTCTCGCTGCGCGCGAGCCGCGTGATGGAGGGGCCTGCACGCAGCAGGTCCTCGATCACCGCCGAGTCGACCCAGTCGGTGGCGCCGGTGACAAATAGGTGCAGTGTGGAAACCGCGATCAATATTCGGGACCGCAGCGTGAGACGTTTTGTTTCGGTCGCGAGGGTCGATCGGGTCGACAGATGCCGTGACTTCAACCCAGCCGCATGGACAGTTCGACATCCTCGCCGAACGGCGTGGACAGATAACCGTTCGCGGGCAAGCGCACGTGTGCGAGGTAGTCGGGGCTGAAGTCGGCGTTGTCGGCGACGACCAGAGCGCCGGGCCGCAGGCGGCTTTCCACGAGGCTCAGGATCTCGCGATAGAGTGCTTTTGCGCCGTCGAGCAGCAACAGGTCGATGCTGTCGGGTAGATCCGTGCGCAGCGTCTGCAGCGCGTCACCTTCGCGAATCTCCACGAGATCGGCGAGTCCGCCGGCCGCGAGGTTTTCCCGCGCGCGACGCACTTTCGATGCTTCGAACTCCGTGGTGATCAGGCGCCCGCAACCGTTGTCGCGCAACGCCGCGGCGAGGTGCAATGTGGAAATGCCGAACGAGGTACCGAACTCGACGATCGTGCGTGCGCGGCTGCTGCGCGCCAGCATGTAGAGCAACAAACCCGTTTCGCGCGACACGGGCAGCGGCAAATCCTTCATGCGCGTGTAGAAGTCGAGGTAGTCGGTTTTGCTGTGCATCAGGCGCTCGCGGTCTTCCTGCGAGAGGCCTGCAAAAGCGGGGCTCGACGCCGGCGAGGCGGCGTCCGCCTGGTCGAACAGACGGTCGAGTAACGGTGCAACAGGGGCGAGGGTGAGGCTGGTCATGCGGGTCTCCAGTGCAGCGGTTTCGGGTTCGAATTAGAATGCGACGAATTCGTCAGATCCGCTATTCGCATTCGAGCAACCGCATGACTGACCCTCGAAAATCCGCGATTTCGCTGCGAAAAAAGCCCAAACAGGCCCGCTCGAACGAACTGATGGCAGTGATTCTCGAAGCGGCTGCTCAGGTTTTGGCGAAGGAAGGCGCGCCGCGTTTCACGACCGCGCGCGTGGCCGAGAAGGCCGGCGTCAGCGTGGGCTCGCTGTACCAGTATTTCCCGAACAAGGCGGCGATCCTGTTTCGGCTGCAGAGCGACGAATGGCGGCAGACCTCGGCGCTGATGAGCGGCATTCTTGAAAATGTGGAAACGTCGCCATTAGAGCGGCTGCGAGTGCTGGTTCGCGTGTTCATTCGATCCGAATGCGATGAGGCGCAAATGCGTGTGGCGCTCGACGATGCCGCGCCGCTGTATCGCGACGCGCCGGAGGCCCACGAGGCGAGGAGCGCAGCGGATCAGGCGTTCGTGGCGTATCTGGAAAAAGTGCTGCCGACGGTAACGAATGCGACGCGCGTATTGGTCGGCGATCTGATCACCACGACGCTGAGTTCGGCGGGAAAGAGTTTTTCGGAAAGTCCGCGAACGGAGGGGGAGATCGACGCGTTCGCGGAAGCCATGGCGGACATGTTTTGTGCGTATCTCAGGAGTCTGGGCGGATGACGACGGTGCCTCGACACCGCGCGCGCTGCCATGCCGCGTCGGCAGCGCACGCTGACGATCAGAAATTGGAGTTGTAGGTGTTGGCCGTGGGCTGGTTGCAGCCCACCACGCCGTTGCCGGTCGTGGCGAGGTTGCCTTCCACCTTGGTGCCGTTGGTGCACGACACGGCGTAGGCCGTATCGTAATCGGACTCGCGATTGTGCGAGACATTGTTGCCCGCAGTGGTGGTGCGGACGGCGGCCGAATTGGCCGGGCCGCGCACGTTGGCAACCGCGTTGTCCTGGATCAACGAACCTGTGCCACCGGCCGAGATGCCGTAAACCGGATTCGCGGCGGTCGTTGAGCCGGTGTTGAAAATCTGATTGGCCAGGATATTGACCGCACCGCTGCCGGTGCCGCTGACGGTCGCCGAGAAGATGCCGTACTGCGCGGAGTCCAGGATCGTGTTGTGGTGGATGCTGCTGTAGGAACCGACGACCGATATCGCGGTGTAGGCGCCTTCGATGCGCAAGTCGTTGACTTCATGGCGCGAGGAAACGCCGCCGTAGGTGAAGGGCGAGTTGTGATCGTCGATGAATACGGCGTTGGTGAAGCCGCGCAGCGTGCCGTTGCGAATACGCAGGCCGCGACGCAGGTTGGACGAGATTCCCGTGGAACTGCTGCCGCCCGGTCCGCTCAGCGTGTGGCCGTTGAGATCCAGCACCACGTTGTCGGCCTGGATCGTGATCGCGGTTCCGGAACTGCTGGCAAGATTGCCCGTCAGACAATAACTGCCCGGTGCGGAGATCGTGAGCGGCACGCTGCTGACGGTAGTGCATTGCAGGGATTCGGACTGAGCCGAGGCGCAGGCGAAAAGGGCGAGCAGAGCAAGGGTGCGGATCATGGTCATTCCTGATGAAAGAGGGGATTGCCATGTTGATAACGACAAAGCGTGCCGAATCCGGGCGCCCGCGAGATCGCTGCAGCCGCAAACGTTGACCCGCACTGACTTGCGATAGGACCGGTCGGAACGAAGCCACATCTGAGAGCGGGCGTGCCGACCGAAGCCGCCGCGGAATTCCATCGCAGGCGCAAATGCTCAAGCAGGACGGGTCGCGGACCCGCCGCTTCTCCACAACTGTGCGAAAGCAACACGGTGTCATCCGGGAATATCCAGCGCCGCATTTGCGCCGACTACCGCACCATTTCCGTGATGCGACAGATGCAATCAAAAACCCGACACGGGCCATCTGTCATGCGCGGGGTGGTTTCCAAAACGCAGCGCCTGCTCACGGAATTCGTGCACTCGATTTCCGCAGTGGGCGATCGGTGAGCAGTAATGCGACCAAAGAAATGTGACCGTCTCGGGATCAGGGGTTCGATGCTTTTCGCATTCGCGTCCTGGTCGTGGCGGCACTGCCTTGAAAGCGGTCACGACGTTCCGAACGCGCCTCCGGCGGCTCCCACGCTGGACAGCCACCCAGCCAGTTTCCCGAGGTCGGCGCTATTGTTCGCAAGGCCGACGGAGGCACGCACTGCGCCGACTTCGGTTCCCGTGCAGGCTGACAGACGCGACGTCGTGAATGCATCGTCGAGTTGCTGCAGGCAATGCGCCAGACGCCCCGGTTCGACGCCAAACGCCGCCTCGGACGCACCGGGGTTGCAGAAGCAGCCGGCGCGTACAGAAATGCCAGCCGCGCACGCGGCAGCTTCGACTTGCGCGCACGGCAGCATGCGGCCCTGCGGATCGAATACGTTGAAGGCGAGCGTGCCGCCACGCGCGCGCAACCGGTCCGGCCCGTACACGCGGATCATCGGCGCGCCATCGGCATGCCGCAGGCTCGTCAGTTTTGCGAACAACTCGGCGGTCAGCGCGGCGACGTGCTGCTCGAGTCTCGCCATGCCCACTTGTTCCAACAGGTCGAAACCCGCCGTCAATGCGGCGATGCCGAGGAAGTCAGGCGTGCCGTCCTCGAAACCCTCGGCGCCGTCCTGCAACCGGTGCGTGTCGGCGATCACCGACGCAAAGCGAACCGTGCCACCCGCGAACCACGGGCGGCGCAGTTTGCGCATCGACTCGCGCCGCATCACGAGTGCGCCGATACCGGTGGGATATCCGAACAATTTATAGAGTGACAGAACGGCAAAATTTGCCGGGCACTCGCGCAGGCTCAGCGGGTGGCTGGGCACGAACGCGGCGCAGTCGAGCAACACGTCGAAGCCGAGCGCCTGCGCCTGACGCACCAGACTGAGCGGATGGCGCACGCCGGAGAAATTTGATTGCGCCGGAAACGCCAGCAGGCCGGTACCGGACGTCGCCGCGTCACGCACCCTCTGCTCCGGTTCGTCCAATTCCAGCGACGCATCCAGCGGAAGGATGCGCACCGGACTGCCCGCTGCGCGCGCGTACTCGCGGATGCCGTTCACCGAATTGTGGTTGTCGGCGGACAGCAGCAGTTGGCGACTCGCATCGAACGGATAACTCTCGGCGACCAGCTTGATCGCAGCGCTGCTGTTGGCGGTGAAGCACACCACGTGGGTGCTGGCGTCGACATCGAGGAAGCGCAGCACGGCGTCGCGCGCCTGTTCGATCAGCAAGGTGCTGGCGCGCGACGGATTCGATTCGGAATGCGGGTTGCCGAACAGGCCAGCCTCGAGCAAACGCATATGCGCTTGCAGCTGGGAGACGCCATACAGCGCGCTGCCGGTGTAGTCGAGATAGCAATGGCCTTGCGCGTCGAGCCGCGCGAATTCGCGCCGGCGCAGTGCGGCGAAATCGAACGCGTGGGGCGACGCGGCCGACAGCCGTGGGCGACGATCCAGGGCGGAACTTAGCATCCGCGTCGACTCCGCGGGTGCTCGCGGGCGGCGCCGGGATCGAGCACGCGCGGCGTGCCGCCGAAATAGCGGCTGAGCTGCGCGCGCGCCACGAAATCCTGCTGTTGCCGCGCCGACGCATCGCTGCGCAGGACAGGGAACAGCACCTCGGCATTCCAGGCCTCGACGCCGCCGTGCAGTCGCAGAACGCCTCGCCAATGAAGACGCTGGCGCAGCGTCTCGACAGCCGCTTCGTCGATACGCCGCTCTGCGTAGACGACGACGGTGTCGCCGGAGGCGATCGCATCGGCGTCGACATCGTTCGCGGCACGTGCAGTCGGCAGCCGGTCGCGTTCCATGGCCTCCGCGTCGCGGGTGTCCAGCACGCGTATACCCGGTCGACGCGCGCGGATCCATTCGGCCAGTTGTCCGGCCGACACTTCGTCGGCAGCCAGGGGCGGTTGCGGCGTGCCGACGTGGGCGGCAAGACCTCCGGCGCACAGCGCCATCAGGACCAATCCGCGGCGCAGGTTCGCGTTCATGGCGCGCGCCGCTCGAACCATTCGCTCACGGCGAACGCGACCAGCGCCAATACCACGACCGCGGCGACGACCGTGCCCTGCGCCAGGCCCAGCCATTCCGGCAACGTCCAGGCGCCGCGTGCGGTACTTTCGTAGAATGCGCGGAAGTGTACGAGTAGCAAACCGACTCCGACCATGCCGCCCAGCAGGCCGAGCAGTACGAATACGCCATCGATGCGCCCCGTTGCGGCGGACACGCAAGCGGTGCCGGGACACAATCCGGCGGTGACGAGTCCAGCGCCGAACATCAATCCGCCGAGCGCCTGCGGCACGACAAAGGTTTGCGGAACGTAGAGCGCGTCCACGTCCAGCCATCCGAAGCGACCCAGCCAGAACACACCGAGCATCGCAACGACTAGCGCGCTGAACATGACTTTCAACACCGCAAAGTCGCGGCCGTAGAACTGTCCCACCAGCTTGCGCGCGCTGCCCAGGCCGGCGCGTTCCAGCGCGAAGCCGAAGGCGATGCCAATGACGAGCGCGGCCGGCAACGTCTGCGCCAACGATGCGCTTTCGGCGACCAGTGGCGCGCTCATGTCCATGCCCTGCGCAGTAGCGGCGCGAGCGCGAATGCGGTAGCGAACGTCACGCCGAGGAACAGCCAACTGCCGACACTCAGCAGCGCGCCGCCGGTCAGTGCCTGTCCACTGGTGCAGCCACGCGCGAACACCGCACCGGCGGCCATCAACACGCCGCCACCGAACGCAAGCGCCAGCCGCGACACCGGCGTCAGGTCGGTCGCGCGTTCGACGGTCAGTCGCACGCGACCGGCCAACGCGGCGGAGCACCAGGCGCCGACCATCACCCCGAGCAGTTCGACGCTCAGCCATTCGAACCACGGTCCGGGCGCGGTGAGGTAGTGCGCGAACAAGGGACTGGCAGCGGCCTGCGCCGGTGCGATCGCCGCGACCGCACCGGCGGCCGTGCTGGCGAACGCACCCGACGCACCGAGACCACGACCGATCCAGACGAATGCGGCCAACAAGACCACGCCGAGTGCCGCGCCAGCGAGGTAGGGATCGGAATAGGCGCGAGCAGCGCGCGCTGCGCGGTCCGTGCTCACGGCTGGCCGCTCGCGGGGCTTGCCTCGACCGGATTTTCCTTGCCGCGCGACCAGTCTTCGAACGCGCCGTCGTACAACTTCACCGGATGACCGAGCAGCCGCGCGGCGAACAGCATCGCAGTCGCCTGCTGGCCGATGTGGCAATAGCCGACTACCGTGTCGCCCGGTTTCACGCCAGCCTTTGTGAACAATGCGCGAAGTTCCGCGTCTGGACGCAGTTGCATGCGCTCGTCGGTGATCTCGGTGAAGGGAATGCTGTGCGCGCCTTCGATGTGGCCGGTGCGATGGGTGAAGCCGTGCGCACCACCGGTTTCGACGCCGTCGTAATACGCGGCGGCGCGACCGTCGACGATGGCGACACCGGGGGTATGCAGTTGCGCACGGACCTTAGCCGCGTCGACGATCAGGTCCTGTGTGCGCAGGGGCGACAACGTGCCCGCAGCGATCGTCGGCGCCTTCGCACTCAGCGCACCGCCCGCGCGCACCCACGCGCCCATCCCGCCGTCGAGCAGCTGCGTGCGTTCGCCCAGCCCGGCGTACTGCAGAGTGAAGACGACGCGCGTGCTGGGGCTGACCCAATCCTTGCCGTAGTAGACGACGACGTGCGAGGCGTCGCTGATGCCGAGCTTTTGCAGCCGCGCACGCAGGTCCTCGTCGCCGGGCATCTCCAGCATCAGTCCGGTCGCGGTGTGTTCCGATACCGAGATGTCGTCCAATGTCACCAGACGCGCACCCGGGATGTGGCCCTTTGCATATTCGTCGGCATCGCCGACGTGCAACAGCACCAGGTCTGCATCGTCGATGTGCGCGGCGAGCGCTTTCGCATCGACCAGCAGCGTGGCGCGAGGATCATCGGCCGCGTGGGCGACGCCGGTCGCCAAAGCGGCCGACAGAAAGGAGGAAAGCAGGCGGCGGTGGATCATCGGAGGACTCCAGTGGGTAGGGGAGTCCAGAATGGCGGGCCACCGATCCTGGCGAAACCGATTGGCAGCGAACGGGCCTGGGCTGCAGCGAACGGGCGCGTCGCTCAGCGCCGCAGGCCGACCTGCGCGAAACGCGCCTCAAAATCGCGCCGACGGTTGCGGCTCAAACGCACCGCGACTCCATCGGCGAGGCGCAGCTCGCAGTCGCCACGAAACAGCGAATGAATCTCGCGCACACGCGCCAGGTTGACGATCGCCGAGCGGTGCACGCGGAAGAAATGCTGCGGATCGAGCTGGCGCTCGATGTCGTCCATGGTTTCACGCAGCAGGTGGCTCTGACTGCCGCAGTGCAACGACACGTAGTAGTCGGACGCTTCGATCCAGTCGATGCTGGCCGTGTCCACCACGATGGTCTTGCCGCGCGCCGGCACCAGAAAGCGCGTGCGCGGCGACTGTTGCGCGCGCAGCAGCTCGGCAATGCGCGCGTCGACCACGCCCTGGCGACGGTCGAGAACCTGTTGCTTCGCGCGCGCCAGCGCGCTGGCGAAACGCGCGTCGGTAAACGGTTTCAGCAGGTAGTCCAGCGCGTGCACTTCAAAAGCGCGCAGTGCGTAGCGATCGAACGCGGTCGCGAAGACGATCGCCGGCACCGCGTCCGCGCCCACCATTTCCAGCAACGCGAAGCCGTCGACCTCCGGCATCTGGATGTCGAGAAAAAGAATGTCGGGCCGCCGCTTCGCGATCAGCGCCACGGCGTCGACGCCGGAGCCCTGGCCCACGACCTCCACGTCGGCGTCCTCCGCCAGCAGCGCGCAAAGTCCATCGCGCGCCAGTGGCTCGTCGTCGACGACCAGGACCTTGAACGACGTCGGCACGACGGATCTCACGCCAACGCCATGAAGGGCAGATCGAGCTCGGCGACCACGCCACCGTCGATCGGTGCGAGACGGAGCGTCGCCGCCTCGCCGTGCAGCGCGGCCAGACGCTCGCGGGTGTTCTTCAGACCGATGCCCTCGACATACGCCGCATCGAGCGCGCCGCTGTTGCGCATGCGAATGCGCAGGCGATCGCCGACGCGGTGCGCCTCGACCTCGATCGACCCGGCCGCGGCGGTGCGCGCGATGCCGTGGCGCACGGCGTTTTCCGCGAGCGGTTGCAGCACCAGCATCGGCACCGCGGCGCGACGCGCGTCGTCGGCCAGCGCGAGGTGGAATGTCATGCGATCGGGGAAGCGCGCATTCTCAATCCCGAGATAGCGTCCGAGCATGTCCATCTCCTCGGCCAGCGACACGCGCTGACGGCCGGCGTGATCGAGCGAGTAGCGCAGCAGGTCCGCCAGGCCGGCGACCATCGCCACCGCCTGGTCCTTGTGGTTCGTGCGCACCAGGCCCGCGATGGCGTTGAGCGTGTTGAACAGGAAGTGCGGCCGCAATTGCAGTTCGAGTGCGTGCAGCTTCGCGTCGGCGAGCGAGCGTTCCAGTTGCGCGGCCTGCAGCGCTCGCTCGTGGTAACGCTGGTAATACTCGAACGCCATCACGCCGCCGAGCACCATGCAATAGACAATCCATTCGGTCGGCAGACGCGACAGCAGGATGGGGCCGAAGTCGAGTTCCGACCACGATGCCGTCATCCGGTCGTACGGCCGCATCCAGAGCATCAGCCCCATCTCGTACGCAGAATGCACCACCGCAACGACGTTCGCCGCCAGCACGTGGATCGCGACGCTCGAAAGGCGAGGCACCTCCAGCGGAAACCGCCGCGCCAGCCACACGATGACGTACGTGGGTCCGAGCCAGGCCACCCACACGAGCAGGTAATAGAACAACAGCCAGGGCACCACGTGGTGGTGGGCGAGCATGCTGATCCACACCTGGATGCCGATCACGAGGCCGAACAAGATCCAGAAGGCGGTCGCAAACAGCAGAAAGCGGCGGGAGTTCATGAGCCCATTTTGCCGGATGGATCGGTGCCCCGACCAACCCATGCAGCCAACGGTGTCGTGGCGGCGGCGAAACGGCGAGGAGCGCAAGGCGGGGCGTGCGGCGGTGAAGTGTGGTTGAGCGACGGAGCATGGCCGTCTTCGCTAGCGAAATCGGGCGCTCCGCGTAGGGCAGGTCTCGGACCCGATGTTTCCCACCACCACGCGACAGCAACACCGGCGGGTCCAAGGCCCTCCCAAAGAAAGCTGGAACTCCGTCGTCGCAGCTCCGAGCCTCATCGACGGAGTTCGGATCTTCACCAGCGTCCCTGCCGCACCGGCGACGCACTTCCGAACTCCTCGCGCGTAGTTCCGAAGTGCGGTGATGAGGATGCCAAGTCATCCGGCGACCGTTTTATATGACCCTACGGATATCCGAAATGACCCTGCGAGTGTTTGGACTGACCCTGCGAGGATCTGAACTGACCCGACGCAGTTCCGGAATGCTCCGGTGATTCGTTCGAGGTGCTGCGTCGTCCGAAAAACACTCAGCGCCGCACCGCTGATTTCATCCGGCGCAGTTCCGCGAGCATGCGCCGCACCGGCGGTCATCAGCCACGGCCGGAAATGAGTCAGCACCCACCGCGCGATAGTCGGCGCTGCACCTGGGGAACTCCATCGCATCATTTCAGAGATGCGCCACATGCAATCAGAGATGCGGCACATGCTCGCGGAACTGCGCAGGGTGCAATCGGAGTTGCGACGCATGAAATCGATGATCCGTGGGGTGGAATCAGATATCCGACACCGGCCAAAAATCACGCGCAGGGTGATTTCGGAAATGCGGCGCAGACTCGCGGAAATCCGGCACAGGATGTCGGAAATGCGCCGGGTGCTTTCAGAGACGCGGCACAAGCAATCCGGCGGTCGCAGGATCATCGTGGCTGTGCGGCGCAGGACGAGAGCCGTGCGTGGCATGCATTTGAGGGGAGGGGCGGATGCCGTTTGGTGGCGATCGCCGCCAGGGCTCACGACTGGGCGCCTGGAAAAATTCCAATTTCCATCACGCTGCGTCGAGGCGGGGTCAGACACTCACGATTCCGGCGAACCTTCGCCCATCGCCTCGATCGATGCGAAGAATCGATACCTCGGTGATCGTTTCGGCGTCAAATAATAATAGTGCGTTAATGAATAAGTAAACGTGTTTGCAGAAAATTGTGCACGGCGACTTTCAGGTCTCTTAAACCTGCGCTCTCAGCGGCCTGATCGCAGGCATCCACAGGGCGCTGATCCGGGCCAGCCGCGCAACCGCGTGATCAGTGCGTGCACGTCTGCCGAAATTCCATGCTGGCATCGCTGCTTTGCATTGCGCGGCGGACGATGCGCGGTCGGGGAATTCTCAGCGGAGCCGAGACGTGCCTGCGGAGAGGAAATGGGCAAGTCACCGAACTGCAATCCTGTCGCCGTAAGGTAAAGCGCTTTGTCGCATTGATTCCGAGATGCTGGACCTTGCTGGTACCTGACTCGGCGATCCTGCGCAATCAGGACTTCGGAGTTCTCATGCCCATGTTTCGCGCCACGTGGCGGGTCTGCGCCGCATCATCCTTGATACTCGCAGGCAGCCCCTGCCAAGCGCAGGCACAGGTGACCGATGGAGCCGCAGCAAGCGATGCGGCGGTGACATCGATTGAAAGCACCGAGCCTCCGGCCGGTCAAGCTTCCGCTGAGAAAAAGGATACTGCACAACTCGGTGGCATTCGGGTACAGGGTACGTTCAAGCGCGGTGACGATTCGCTGTACCTCGATGAGAAGCGCACATCGCCGGTCGTAGCCGAAGCGCTCGGTGCCGAACAAATTGCACGAACCGGCGACAGTGACGTGGCGACCACGCTCAAGCGTGTCGCTGGCCTGACTCTGGTCGATGGACATTTTGTGTACGTGCGCGGCCTGGGCGAGCGCTATTCGAGTGTCACCCTGAATGGCGCGCAGATTCCCAGTCCCGATCCCACTCGCCGCGTCGTGCCGCTGGATCTTTTTCCAACCGATCTGCTCGATGGCGTCGTCATCCAGAAAGCCTACACGCCGGACATGCCCGGGGAATTCGGCGGCGGCACGGTACAACTGCGAACGCGCGACATCCCCAGCGGCTACGTCGCCAAACTCAGCGGGACCGTGGGGTATCAACAGGACGCCACGTTTCACGATGGGCTCACGTACCACGGGGGCGCACACGACTGGACCGGTCACGATGACGGGACCCGCGGCGTCCCCGGCTCGCTCGCCGCGGCTACGGCAGGCGGCACGGTTCTGCGCCCACAATCTCCGTTCAATCCCAACGGTGCGACCCCGGCAGACCTGGAACGCTATGGCGAGGATCTCGCCAAAGGCGGCTTTGCTACCGAATCCGAGTCGCTGGACCCCGAATCGGGGCTTTCGGGCGCGATAGGCAATCGGTTTGATCTGGGCGAAACGTCGAAGTTCGGCTTTCTCGCCGCAGCGCGCTACAACCAGGCATGGCACCACAACGACGAGGTTCGACGCACGTTCCAGGCATCCAATGCCGGTTTGGAATTGGCCGATGATCTGGCCATCGACGACACGCGACGCAATGTGGATTTTTCCGCATTCCTCAATCTGGGATTCCAGCTGAACCCGCAGCACCGGTTTTCAGCGACCAGCGTGCTGCTGCGACAGACCGAAGACCGGACCAAGGTCTCCACCGGTAATCAAGACGACACGGAAGGCCGCACCACCGAATTGCGCTGGACCGAGAACCAGCTGTTTGCGCAGCAACTGAACGGCGCTCATTTATTCCCGTCTGCGCATGACCTCGCGCTGGATTGGCAGTACACCTGGGCGCGGGCGACGCGTGAAGAACCGGACACACGTCGCTACCGCTACGATGTCGATCCGAACGACGACACGTTGACGTTTTCGCAGCGATCGGATTCGAATCTGATCTCTTACGCCACGCTTGATGATCACCAGCGTGATCTCAACCTCAAGGCCAAGCTGCCGTTCGATTTCGCGGACGGCTCAACCGTGGACCTGTCGGCCGGCGTTGATCGAGTCACCCGTGATCGAAACGCGGCCATTCGAAGTTTCACCTTCAATGCGGCAGGACCCGAGGCGCGCGATCCTGCTCTGCTTCCGTTGCCGATCGATCAAATCCTCAATGCCGCGCACATTGGTCCCAACGGGTTCGTGCTGACAGAAACGACGCTCCCGACCGACAACTACTTCGCCAACCAGACGCTGACCGCGGCGTTTGTCGGTGTCGATGCCAATATTGCGGGAAAGTACCGTTTTGCACTGGGAGCACGCCGCGAGAAGAATGATCAGGACGTCACGACGTTTTCGTTGTCCAACCCCGATGCGCCGCCGGTCGTGGCCAGGGATGATGCGAGCCAGGTGCTGCCCGCTGCGGCATTCACGTGGGCCTATAGCGAGATGGCGCAGCTTCGCGCGAGTTTCAGCAAGACCCTGTCGCGGGCGGATTTTCGCGAACTGTCACCGGCACCGTACCTGGATCCCTTGCTCGACGTACAAGTTGTCGGCAATCCTGATCTGAAAACTACACATCTGAAGAATTACGATCTGCGCTGGGAATACTATTTCTCCCCGATCGAGAGCTTTTCGATCGGCACGTTCCTCAAGGAGTTCAGCGATCCGATCGAGAAGACTCGCCTGCCTGGATCCGGCACCCTGCTGACGCTGGACAATGCGCTGTCAGCACGCAACTACGGCATCGAACTTGACGTCAGCAAGGGTCTGGAATTCGTTTCGGACTGGCGCGGCTTTCGCTCGATCCATGGGGACTGGGCGAACTGGTATGTGGGATTCAATCACGCCCGAATTCATTCCAGCATTCACCTGGATCCGCTCGACGCCGGCTTTCAGACGAATCTGTCGCGTCCGATGCAGGGGCAATCGCCGTACGTCACGAATCTGCAGATCGGTCATCGCAAAGGCGACGGCAGCAACGAGGCCACGCTGCTGTACAACATCTCCGGTCGGCGCATCGCGGCGGTCGGCGTTGCGGGTCAGCCGGATATTTATGAAGAAGCGTTCAACCAGCTGGATTTCCAGTATCGACGGGATCTGGATGCGGCGTGGTCCTTCAAGATCCGGCTGCGCAATCTGCTCGACCCCAACGTGCACTACACGCAGGGGGCAGGCACAACGCGCGAATACCGCAAAGGTCGCTCGATCCTGTTGAGCCTGGAATGGAAGCCCACGCGCTGAGTCCCGCGCGAACGGGACCGACTGTCATCGCCAGGTCATCGCGTCGCAACGGCTCAGTCACGGTTTCCCCCTAAGTTGATGGACTGTCGCGCCGTCATCGGCGCGGCTTTCTGCTTATCAAAGGACTACCAACATGCGATTCCTCTCCGTTCGTCACAGCGCATTGAGTCTCGCGCTGGCAGGTGCCTTTCTCGCATTGCCTTCAGCGCAGGCTGCGGTTCGCTTCAGTGAAGCCGTCGATGGCCTGTATGCCGACACCACGCACCCCGGCCGCGGCTGGGTGGTGGACCACATCGCGTTTCCGAATGGCGATGGCATTTTCTACATGTTCAGCTCTGCTTATGACAGCACCGGCAAACAGGTCTGGCTCACGACCAACTTTGACACCAAGGAATTCGAGTACAAGAAAACGGATATTCCGTTCGCGATTCCGACCGGTGGCCGTTTTGGCGATACATGGCCGACGGCCGTGTCCACGACCATCTCGGGCAAGATGGACGTCGAGATCATGAGCTGCGACGAGATCAAGCTGACGCTGCGTCCGGATGCGACGACGGGCCTGCCGACGTCCACGCAGACCCTGACATCGAGTGCGGCCTATGTGGACTCCGTTCCGGGTCTGGATACCGTCAATGATCGCTGCGCCATCAAGCGCAAATTCACGACGTGCCCTGCAGGAACCACCGCAGGTCCGGTCGACCGCAGTTGCATACTGACCGGCACGATCGCGAGCAATCTCACGCTGACCAATGAAACCACCTGGATCCTCAAGGGTCTGGTCAAGGTGGGTACCGACAATAGCAACAAAGTCACATTGACCATCGAGCCAGGTACCCTGATCACGGGGTCCGGCAACACGGCCGACTATCTCTATGTCGAGCCCGGTTCAAAGATCAATGCGCAGGGCACACCGTACGCACCGATCATCTTCACCAGTCAACGTGACGGTGTGGTCGGCGGTACGCCGGCACCGAAAGATTGGGGTGGCATCGTCGTATCGGGCAACGCGCCGAACAACAAGTGCCTTACCGCGCCGTTCGACTGCCGCAGCGAATTCGATCCGACCCTGCGTTACGGCGGCGACAAGCCGCACGAGAGTTCAGGCGTGATCGATTACGTCCAGGTTCGTTACGCGGGCTACGTGTTTCAGCCGACGCGTGAAGTGAACTCATTCACCTTCCAGTCGGTCGGCGACGGTACGGTTGTCGATCATATCCAGTCGTATCGGGGCGGTGATGACGGCATCGAGTTTTTCGGTGGCAACGTCGGCGTCAAGCACGCGGTCCTCGCGGAAGGCGGCGACGACGGTCTGGACTGGGACGAAGGGTATAGTGGAAAAATTCAGTTTGTCCTTCTGCAGCATGGCACCGGGCTGGGCGAGGACAACGGCATCGAAGCCTCGAACCAGAACGCCAACCAGGATGCGACACCCCGTGCGCAACCCACCGTGGCCAATCTGACCATGATTGGCAATGGAAACGGCGGTGACGGCATCCGCTTCAAGGAAGGCACCGGTGGCCACATCAAGAACTCGGTGTTCACCGGCTTCAAGGCCAGCTGCCTCAACCTGGTCAACACCCCGACCTTCACGGCTGCCGGTACACCGAGCGCGTTGACCGGTGTCCTCACCGTCGATCACACGCTGTTCAACTGCACCACGCAGTTCAAGCAGGACGATGGCGCACCGTGGACCGCCCAAGCGTTCTACACGGCCCAGACCGGCAATCTGCAAGGCGATCCGCTGATGCAGGGATTCTTGCCGAAGGCCGGATCTCCCTTGCTCGACAGCGGCCTCATCCAGACCAACGACGCGTTCTTCACACCGACCAGCTACATCGGCGCGTTCCGCGATGGCAACGACGACTGGACCAAAGGCTGGACCTACAACGTGAAGCGATGATTCCATCCGTCACGACACCGCTGGGCAGTCGGTGTCGTGACGGTGGGGGCTCGGCGCGGTGTGCGCTTCGGATTGGCACACCGCGTCAAATGCCCATCGCGTTTCGGAAAGACAATGGTGCCAGTGGCGCCATTGTCTTTTTCGTTGGCCGGAAACCGCGCGTGTATTTGCAATGTGTGCACCTTTTACTTTGATCGAATACACCCTCACGAATCCCGTACGTGCACTTACGTGATCGAGTTTTATCCTGCAACGACCCTCGGTTTTCCTTCACCGTTCTACGTGGCTGCATCGAATGACGACGACATAATCCAGCCAACGATCGCGTCCATTTCATTTTTCAAGCTTCTTCGCCACCCGTTCCGGCCATCTCGGCAATCGGTCGTCTGCGGATCTTCATGGGACTATCTTGGCTAGTCTGGAACTATCGGCGCAAAAGTTTCGAGCGTGGCTGAATCGAGGTGAGGTTCACCATATAGGCTTCTCGACGTCAATTCGCGCGATCGTCTCGGCTTTCTCTTCTACATTCGCGCTCGAAACTCGTTGAAGCGAATTTCAAGTCTTTCTCGATCTGGCCGGTCGCGAATGCGCATCGGAAGTCGGATCGACTCGTGATGCAGTCTCTTAATGGCTTCCAGCATCGGCCCGTCCTTCTGCTCTAGCAGGCGCGGCGAGACGTGCATTCGAAAGTCCGGATCGATGCCGATGAGATGGGCATCAAACGCGGCGTGATGGATTTTCGACAGCGGAATTCCGTTGGGTACGACGGGCTGCCCGAATACTTCGTGTTTGTCGCAGATGATGTGGGCGGCATCGAGGAGCAGGGTCTCAGGTAGACCCGAGAGCGCGCAGCGTCCGTCGTAAGCTGCGATGACAGCCTGACGGAAGGAGGCTTGATGAAGTCGTTGCTGCACGGAGCGCAACGCATACCTGCGGGCTGGTTCGTTGTCGGGGAATCGGCCCTCAACAAAAGAATCCGGGTCGCCAAATCCCACGGAAGCCTTGAGCGCCTTGCCGTCCCATCCCGCTACATAGGTGGGGAGTATCGCGGTAAAGCGGCCGGGCGCGATGCCAATAAAGTAGATGATCGGAATGCGTAGTTCATGGGCTTCACGCAGCCATCGATTATCCGCCGCGTCGGGGTTCGTGCCCATGAATGCATAGTCAACGAAATCGCTGCTTTCGTAGAGCTGTCGGTGTACCAGCCGCTGGTCGTCATACCAGACCTTTGCGCCGGGCTTTGGAAAAACCGTGCGGATGGTAAGCAGATGCTTCATCTGGCGCGGTTTGAAAATGCCACGCTGCGGATTCACCAGTGGGACCCGTTCACCGTCGAATTGGAATCCGTCGCCTAGCTCACGGGAAGTCAGATGGTCTCGAGTCGCATTGAGCAAGCGAACGTGCGCGAACGCGCTCATGCGCATGCGGGTATCAAGCGAATCACCGACCACATTCATACGGAGTGGACTTCGTGGGACTGCGTAGGTGCACGATAGATCGCCGGTCGGACCTAAGCAATCGGAACGTGGGGGGATCCGACTTTTGAAGCACCTGTTTCCCGGTCGCTTCGAGCAGAACACGTTCGATCCAAACCGACCCCTTTTAGGGGAGACTGGGAAGTGGCGGAGACATCCGCAAGTCAGATTAATCCCTTGTCAACGCGCGTAGTCGCCCCCCATGACACAGTGGCTGTGGCATGCTCAAGAAGTTGCGCTCAAGAGCTGTATACCCATGCAATCTTCCCAAAAGCCATTCGACCTTTGCCTCGCCTACCCCCAATGGCAGGGCTCAGGCCGCCACACCAACATTCCGCGCGGCGCGGCAGCTGCAGCGGCGGTATGCGGTCGCTACGCGCCGCTGGTTGAAGTCCCGTTGGTCGACGGCTCCGGCGTCGACGATGCGGCATTCGACACTCACGGCGTTCGACGCTGGGACGCGATCTTCGCGCAGTTCCGCAGCGCGCAGCAGTTGCTTGCAGACTCGGGTGCGCGGCGTGTGCTGACGGCGGGTGGCGATTGTGCGGTGGATGTTGCGGTGATCGATTACCTGCATGGCGTCCATCCCGATTTGCGGGTGATCTGGATCGATGCGCATCGGGATGCGAACACGCCGGCTACATCGCCGAGTGGAAGTTTCCACGGCATGCCGGTCAGTGCGGTGCTCGGACGTGCGCCTGCGGCGATGCGCGAGTTCCTCGGTGCGCCGATCGATCCTGCACGTTTCCACTATGTGGGCGTGCACGTCGGCGATGACGGCGACTGGGCGCTGCAGCGTGAACTCGATCTGCAGGTGCTCGATCCCGATGCACCGATCAGCGGCCCCGTGCACATCCACTTCGACCTCGACGTGCTCGATCCGCACGAATTCCCGTACCTCGCGTATACCGACGGCACGCTCGCGATCGCTGACGCGATCGCCCTGGTCGCACGCATTGCCCGTGAAGCAGACCTCGTCGGTCTCACGATCACCGAATTCGCCCCGGCTGATGAAGCTGGTGCGCGTGAGGGCAGCGCCGTGATCGCGCGCATCTGCGATGCGGCGACGCAGGTGGTGTGAGTCGAGAAGCGTTGAGCGGCGAACGCATTTTTGCCGACAACCGCGTTGGCGCTGAGCGTCGCGTTTTTGACGGCGGTGTTGGTCAGCCCAACGTCAAGCAGCGGTGTATCGAACCACATGCGGCGCGGTACCAAGCCATTCACCCTTCGATACCTCAGGGCGAACGGTGTTCCTGTTTGAATTTGAGACCCTGCCAAAAGGCGTATGCGAAGCGTGCCGCAACGCCTTTCGGCCCGACAAATACCACGTTTGGAGGCACACGATGAGTACACCCGCAACGCGATCCAGAGTCGTCGACGGTATCGGGCTGCTGGGTATTGGCGGTCTTCTGCTGGTGCTGGCGGCGATGATCGATCCGATCGGCAGCAGTCCCGATACGGGTGTGCTGGATCTCGGCTCTGGCGGTACACGGTGGTTGCTCGGAGTCTGCGGTGCGCTGTTTGCCGCCGCTGGCGTTGTTTCGTTCCTCAAGGCCAAGCGCCGACAGTGAAGCACCTGTTTCTCGCGTGACGCGGCCGTGCGGCAACCGACATCGATCGCGCGCTGACTGATCAACGTGGAGAAATTTCACCCGCTGGGCTCCTCTGGCTTGCCTGGCTTACGCCGGATTCCGGTCATTGTCGCATCCCGTTCTGATAGCCCTTCGCGGTCTATCTCGCTTGACAGCATGACCGAGGCCAGCGCGATGTGCGGCCGCCATCACCGCGGCGTCGATGCGCGCATCGGCCGTGGACCTGTGCGCTCGGAACACCAACGATTCCGCGAAGCGTCTGCAGGGGAGAATACGATGCGCATTTTGCATGCTCAAAAAGCCTTGGGTATCGTTATCCCTTTTGTTCTTTATGCCGCGGGCGTGCACGCGCAGGGTTCGCCAATGATCACGGTGAATCCCGCGAACCAGACGGTCGCCGCGGGCAGCGTGGTTTCGTTCGTCGCTGCGGCGACCGGCAATCCCACGCCGTCGGTGCGATGGCAGCAGTCCATCAATGGCGGCGCAAATTTCACCACGATACCCGGGGCAACCAGTCCGACGCTGTCGTTCACCGCCAGCATGGCGCAGAACGGCTACGTCTATTGGGCGATCTTCACCAATTCTGTCGGCTCGACGGCGTCCAACGTGGTGCTGTTGACCACTACGCCGCTGGGAATCGCTGTCGACGATGGCTATGCGCTTGCGCGATACGGTTCGGACATCGACTACGTCGTCAGAATCGACAATTTCGGAACGGGGGTGCTCGGCAACGTCAACGTCGGCAGTGCCGCCTCGCCGGCGCTGTCGACGACCGGCGCACGGTACACCTGCGTTCTGGCAATCGGTGGCACAGTGTGTCCGCCGAACGGAAACGGCGCTCTCGCGGCATCGGTCGCGACACTCCCTGCGGGCAGTTCGCTGAGCTGGATCGTCCATCTACCCGTCGCAGCGACCACGGCCCAAGACACCGTCACGCTGAGCGTCAGTGCGACCGGCGGTGTGAGTGCGAGCGACAGCGATATCGACACGCTGGTGCTATTCCGCGATGCGTTTGAATCGACGCGGGATACGGCGGGCCTCGATGGGCTGCGCGGAGAACGCGATGACGCGCGCGATTAGCGCGGCGACGGTCCGGCAACATCTACCGGCGTCCCGAGGATTCCGGCGGGCGCGTCACATCGGCCGCACGAACGATCGGCTCCAGATGGATTTCGAGCTGCGTGCGTGTCTCGCGTAGCGTGCCGGTTTCCGCGGGTCGCGCCGACGATGCGCCGGCGACGACGATGCGCGACAGTGCGACGCCGGCGCCAGCGAGGTATTGCGCGACACCCAGGCCCCGCTGCTCAACGAGGCGGCTGTCGGCAGCACCATCACCGGGATCGGACGCCGATGCTTTCACGACGACGAGCAGCATGCGGTATTCGGTCAGTGCCTTGGCGATCGGCGTGAGCATCTTCCCCATGTTGGGCGTGATGCGGGCACTGCCCGGATCGAAGTCGAGGCGAGCGGACAGATCGAGGATCACTTCGCTGTCCTGGCGACCGACGACGAGACCGGGCTGCGTGTTCGCGATCTGCTTCAGGCGACCTTGCAGCACGTCGAGGTAATAACCGACGTCGGGGGCTGGCAAAGCGGACGCCGGATCTTTCGCGAGTGCGGTCGTGATGCGTCGTTTGCCTTCGTCGAATCCGCGGCTGCCGAGCACGACCGGTCCCTTGGTCGACGGGACGGGCGGCGCGACCGCGGGCTTCACGGAAGGCACGCGCGGTGGTGGCGCGGCTGTCGCGGCAGGCGGAGCCGGTGCGGGCGTGGTCGCGGCAGGCCGCGTTGCCGGCTTGGAACACGCACCGAGCACCAGCGCGGCGGCGCAGAGTGAACAGATGCCAATATAGCAAAGCGTATTATGTGGCAAGAGGGGTCGCGACATGGGAAGGCGCATCCGGAAGGGCGGCAGAGGCGAACCCGGGTGCGTCGGGATCGCGGGGATGGTTGTCGCGCAAATAGAGAATTAGCTGCTCGATCGCCAGCGGCTTGCTGAAAAGATAACCCTGCCCGAACAGCACGCCATGTTCGATCAGCCAATCGCGCTGCATGCTCGTTTCAACGCCTTCGGCCACGGTGGCGAGATTGAGCGAACGCGCCATCTCGATCACGTGCGTGACGACATGGCTGGTAGCGGCCTGGGTGCCGATCGAATCGACGAACGACTTGTCGATCTTGAGCAGGTCCAGCTCGAACGATTGCAGGTACGAGAGGGACGAATAACCCGTGCCGAAATCGTCGACAGCAACCTGATGGCCCAGGCTGCGAAAGCTGCGTATCAGCGAGCGCGACAATTCGGTGTTGAGCAGCGCGCGCTCGGTGATCTCCAGCTTCACGCTGCCGGCCGGCAACCGCGCCAGGGCCAGCGCGGTCGTCAGTACTTGCCCGATCGCATCACTCTTGAGATCGCCCGCCGAGAGATTAATATTGACGCTCATCCCGGGAAATTCGGGGAGGATGCGTTGCATATCGCGCACGGCGATGCGCAGCACTTCCCGCGTCACGTCGTGGATGAAGCCGGCATCTTCCGCGACCGGTATGAACACGCTCGGGCTGACCGCCGTACCGTCCGCGCGCTTCCATCGCGCCAGCGCCTCCATGCCGACGCAGCGACGCGTGGCGAGATCGACGACCGGTTGGTACTGCACCCAGACGCGGCCGGAAGCCAGATCCTCGCGCAACTCCGCGGTCATGCTGAGCCGGTTGCGGGACACACGCACCATAAGGTGAATCCATGCGACCAATACCAGCAGCCCGAGACCTGCGCCGACCGCGAGCATCAAAACGTTGCGCGTGACGACGTTGGCCAGCGGCTCGCGCGCGACGATGTCGATCGGCAGGATCGCGTTGCGCGAGTAGCGTGACGTCACCTGGCCCTGCTGGTAGTCGACGCTCACACCGATCGGCAGTGAGCCGGGCTCAGGCAGCGCAGCATCCCACGGTGTCGCGGACATGCGCAGGTTTTCCACCCACAACGCGGCTTGCCGATCCTTCATCGGCAGACTCCCCAAGAGCATGCGCGGATCGATCGCCACGTCGTGGTCGCCATGCCGCATAAGGAACAGTTGCACATCGCCGACCTGGGTCTGCGGACTGGGCCACCATGCAATGACGCCGTTGTCGTAGATGCGATCCGCCCGCGCCGGCTTGAGCACGCTCTGGGCGAGAAAGCCGGCTCCGCAACGCCGTTCGTTGGCTTGCCAATAACCGATGGCGCGCACATACGGACGCGATATCGCCGTTTCCTCCATCGCCTTCAGATGCTCTTTGGAGCAGCGCGCATAGGGCAACTGGTCGAACGCGTCCAGCATGTCGCGTGTGTCGACGATGAGCTGCTCGGTCGATTGCCCGAGCGCGGCGGCGAGACCTCCCGCATACGCTTCCTCGGACGTTACCGACTGTCGCCACAACAGCGTCATGACGGATGCGAGAACCACCACAGCCCCGGTCAGCGCGACGAGGGTGGAGAAGAAGAGGATTTTTCTGGTACGGAACATGTGTGCAGGCTTCAGCGATCAGACCGGAGGAAACCGAACAAGCACGCCGAACAAAAGTCCCGACTGACGAAGCGGCCACAGGACGCAAGGCGTGCGTTGGAGAATGCGCGCAATGCCCTGGACTGTCCAATGGGACGTTTATACATGGCCGCTTCTTGCCGGTCACCTCGCGTCCATTTTCGCCCGTGACACGAGTGAACGCGTACCGCGGGTACCACCATATCGAGCCGTACGGCAACGCAGCCAGACATTCGTCCCTCCTTACGCCCGTTGGCCGTATTGCTGGGAGGTTGCGACCGGCAACCTGAACCGTCGCCATAGTGCTCGAGCGAGGTCCTCGGGTTCGTCCTCATGGCCTCATCGGTCGAATCCGTCCTGGAAGAGGATCTCGAAAACGGCGCCGTATTCGAAAGCGCCGACATCGCAACGCGAACCCGCGGGGCGCGCCGCGCCACGTTGATCAATCCTTAGCCGCGCGATGTTCTGGTCGTAACAACCGACCGCGTCGGACGTGCTGTCGATCGCTTGGCTGCCGGCCAGCAAGGCGTGGGTCCATGTCGGCCCACCATTGTCTTGCAGCGGCCCGATGCTTGACATAGAAACCAGGCCCACGCTGGCGGCGCCGTTGCCGCCAAATGCGCATCCCGCCGTCTCGCCGAACAGGTTCCATCCGAATGCGACCATGAAGCCGTTGCAATCGTCATCAATCGGCGCGTCGAGGATCGTGTTCCGTGCAATCAGCGTGTTGCTCACGCCAAATGTTCCTGACGCCACGTACACGCCGCCGCCGATGCCGCCATTCTCGTCGCGATCGTGATCGGCATCGTTGTTGATGATGGATGCATTGTATAAATTAGACGTTCCCGAACTGAAAATCCCACCGCCATTGGTGTTTGCGGTGTTCGTACTCACCGTGCTGTTGACCAGGTAAAGCGGCTGGCTCGTCGTGTAGATGCCGCCGCCATCGCCGGCTCCGTTGTTGTTGACGGTGCTGGCAAGGAGCCGGCTGGTCCCTTTCAGATAAAGTCCTCCACCCTTGCTGGCGATGTTCGAGCGGATCGTGCTGCGCACGATGCTGACTGCGTTGGAACTGTATACACCGCCGCCTTCCGACGCCTGGTTGCCTTCGATGACGCAGTCGGTCACGGTCAACGATGTGCCGAAATTGCTGATGCCGCCGCCGGACAGGGATGTTCCGTTGCGAATGGTCAGGCTGGAAATCGCTGCCGACCCCTGGGAGACGGACAGAACACGATCCAGATGGTCGCCGTCGATGACCGCGTTCGCGGCGCCAGCGCCCCGGATGATCACATTCTGGTTACCGTTCAGCGGCGCCAGGTTCAGGTCGCCGGTGGCCTCGTCATCGAAACCTGCGCCACCGCGTGGAATGGTGATCGCGTAGATGCCCGCCGGAACATCAATGGTTACGGTCGGCACATTCAGGTGATTGGCCTGCATGATCGCCGCACGCAGCGAACAGGTGTTGGCACTCGTGTGGCACGCGCCGTCCGCCGTGTTGTCGTCGATTCGATCATCCACGGTGTTGACCGCAAACGCGACTGCCGCGTGTGCGGCCTGTGCGGCAAGCAGGCTCGTCGCGACGACGCCGACGATGGCATAAAGCGTCAAACGTCGGATCATGCGGCGTCTTCCTGATGGTGGAGTGTGAGGGTGACGCCAACGACCACCGCAAGCCGCAGCATCCTGTCATCGGGGACGATGCGTGCGGACCCATCGACGACGACCGCGCGACTATTGCTCATGGTTGCGACACCCGTCGCCTGCGCCTGCGCCGGCCCGCGTCTGCGTGAGTTCGTGAGGAGGTCTGGATGGAAGAACCGGCAACAGCGTGCAATCCGGCCAGGTCGGGTCGACTTGGCATCCGTTGGGCGTCAGCAGGCAGCGGGAGCGCCTCGCACGCCTCGCAACGGCGCCGTTGTTGGACCGTGCTGTTGAGTGAATGGTCGGCACCCGGGCGGGCGATGCAGCGACGCAGGTGGATGGCGTGTCACTGCGTTGGATCGCGACCGGTTGCGATAGCGTTGCGGCTCTTGCCGGGGCTAATCGTCGAAATCTGATAAAGATCCACAGAGCAAATTCTGCGCGCGAGCGTCGAACGTGGACACTCGCCACGTACGCGTCCAGCGTGCGAAACCGTTAGCGCCACCATCCGCGACACTTCCGCAGGCACGCTGAGAAGCCACCCGCCACGTTGTCGCCTCCGGATCAGGACGCTTCGCTTTGGACCGCAGCGACCAACTGCGTTACCTTCACGTTCGAAACTATCCCGTGTATGGAGTGCCTGAATGCAAAGGTTCCGATGGATGTTGGTAGGGGCGCTGGCATGCGCGGCGCTGCATCCGGCGGTGGCGATATCGATGGCGACGTCGGCGATGGAAGAGGTGCCGGTCGATGCCGTCGGTGCGACGCGGGCTCTGATCCATCGGGCTGACGCGTTGAATGCCGCGAAGGACAGCTCGGCAGCCTTGAAGGTTGTCGTGTCGGCGATCGAATCGGAAGGCTTTGCAAAACTCTCGACAGCCGAGCAGCACATTGTGCTGGCGGTGGGTGGCTCGATGGCGGTTGAGCAGGGCCAAGCCGAGCGTGGCCTCGATTGGCTGAAGCGCGCGACGCAGTTCGATGAAGCGACGGCCAGGAATTGGCACGAACGACTGTCGGCTGCCTTTCAACTGCGCAACTACCCGGACAGCGCCCTGTGCATCGCGACCATCGCCAAGCGCTGGCCGAATTTGATGGATCAGATTCCGGCGCCGGTGATTTACGCCCTCGACCGCGAACTCAAATATGCACACGCCTCGGCGAGTCGTCGCGAACTTCTGCAGGCCCTGTTCGACGCAGCGTGGAAAGACGACGGCAACCCGCCCAGTTCCATGCTGATCGATCTGTCGCTGATGATGATCGCTGATGGCGACCTGAAGCGTGCGGCTAGCGTGATCGCGCGCATTGATGCACCGCGTTCGGCTGTCATCTTGCGTGCCGATCGACGATTCGATCGCAGCCTTCGTGCCGCGAAGCAGAAAATCGACGTCGAGCAGATTGCCGCGGCAGCGGTGGCGCGGGCGCGCGAACGGGTCGAAGCGGCGCCGACGCTGCTGGCTCCGCGCGTCGCGCTGCAGTCCGCGCTGCTGCAAGTGATGAAATATGACGAAGTGCTCGCCATCGCCGATGACGTGATCGCGCGCACGCGTGAAGTGGACGGCGCCACCGTGTTCACGGATTTCAAGGACAAGTACATCTGGCTCCTGAACCATCGCAGCCACGCGCTGCAAAGTCTGGGGCGCTTTGATGAGGCTATTGAACAAATGAAAAAAGCGGCACGACGCCCGGAAGGGGGCGATCTGAACGTCAGCCAGGCAATCAATCTGGGCCTGATGCTGGCCTCGATGAATCGGCCCGGCGAGGCACGCGAGGCCATTGCCGAACTGGGCGGGGTCAGCGAATACGGCCGCGCTCTGACCGAGTTGGTGGGACTGATGGCCGCCGCGCAGGACCATGATTCGGCGGCGGTCGACAAGCACCTGGCCTACCTGAGCGAGCATCGCACCACCTTACCCAGTATCTACGGCATCGCCTTGCTGGAACTGGACCGTCTCGACGACGCGGCGAATCTCCTGATTGAACGCCTGCGACGGGACGACTGGCGCTCTGAGGCGCTTCAGGCGATGCAGATCTACGCGGACCAGCCACAACCGCCGCGCGCGACGATTCTGTCGGCGCGCTGGCGTGCGGTCATCGCGCGACCCGATGTACAGGCGGAGCTGGCCAAGGTTGGGCGTATCGAGCGCTTCAACCTGGCATCTCATGACTGAGGAGGCATCGGCGACCGACAACCTCAGGGTGGCCGATGCCTTTCTGATGGATCGGTAACTCATAACGTCCAATTGGTATCGCGAAGTCTTGAAGGCGCGCCACGTGGAGTGGGCGAAAACACGTTCAATATCGACTTCGGCGACGATAGTGAAATCCAACACCGAGCGGGCGAAGGACTGTAACCCTGGAGAGGATTCTGCTTCGCATGCCGACTGACGCCGCTGGGTAGCGGTGTGATGTGACGTTCGAAGATTCTCGGTGATGCCGGCGTGCACGAACGAAACGACTCGTGCATCGAATCATTCGAAGCCGTTGGCGAAAATGTCCCCCGGATTCCGTTCGAACGCACCGGTATCGCAGCGCACGCCGAGCGGACGAGCCACGCCGCGCTGGTCGGTTCCCGAGCAGCCTGCAGCGTTGACGATGACCGCGTCGATCGCGGGGCTTCCCGGCAGCAGGGCGATGGTTGGTGTTGCCCCCCCATGGTTGCCCAAGGTGCCCAACTGCAGATCGAGGCTCTGGCTATCGTTCAGTGCAGCGGAATTGGCGAAACAGGTGCTGTCGCTGCCTCGGTTGTCGCCCGCGGAGGTCAAGGTGCTGCCGATGCAACTGTCGTCGACGATGGTCCGACGCAGTGTCGTAGTGCCCGACGTATTGGCGATGCCGCTGCCTCCAGACATCGCCACATTGCGGCTGATGGTGCTGCTGTTCACCGTCAACGTGCCGGTATTCTCCATCGCCCCGCCGGTGCCGACGGGACCGGACACGTTGTTGCTGAAGGTACTGTTGTTCACGGTAGAGGTACCCCAGTTCAAGAGGGCGCCGCCCGCACCGAAATGCGCGAAAGATCCCGACCCGTTTGAGACAAACGCGCTGTCATTGACCTGCAGCGTCGCGTTGGTGTCGGTGAAGATGGCGGCGCCACCGATGCGTGCATCGTTGTGGGAAAAGAGACTGCGGTTAATCGTGGCCTGACCGTAGTTTTTGATGGCGCCGCCCCAGTTGGCGCCGAGATTATTGGTGAACGCCGTATGGTTCACGGTGAGGGTGCCCGTGTTGGCGAGGCTTAACTGGTTGTACGACACGACGCTGTCGTTCAATGTGAGGTTGCCCTGGTTGTCGATCGCAAGCGCATTCGAGGCGCTGATCTGTACGTTCCTCACGGTTGCCGTTGCGCCAGGGGTGATGGTGAACATGAAGAACTGGTCGCTGAAGTTGCCATCCAGCCGCAGTTGGTCGCTTCCCGGGCCGCTGATGGTCAAATTCTTGTCGATCCTCACCCCGTAGACGAAGCGGATCACGGCCGGATACGTGAGGTTGAAGTTGATCGTGTCGCCCGCTTGTGCGTTGGCAACCGACCTGCGCAACGTTCCCACGCTGAAATCATCGTTGGGGTTGGTGACGGTGATGGTGGCTGCGTAAACGGGCACACTGCAGCTTGCAATCAATGCCGTCATCTGCGCCAGGCGACGCAGAACTCGGAGGGGAGAAAGCATCTTCATTTCGTTTTTCCTTTTTGTTCAAAAAGCGTCATTCGATCTTGCCTGCCGTTGCTTGTATTCGCGGCTGAGCCGCGAACGTTGCGCACGCGAAGCCGTCGGCGACTACACGGTCGAACTCACTCACCACGGCGCCGAAGTCACATCACCGCCTGTCACCTTGAACGACGAATCAGGCGCGGGGCTGCCATCGGATATCGATGCGCGCGCGAACGATGGATCCGGTACGCGACCGATTCGTTGGAAAAACCGCGGTCTTGTCTGTACCGTGGGGTGTCCTCGCGCTCGAGCCATGGATCCATGGAGCCAATCGTCGATACCCGCCGCGTGGATGAACTCGTCGATAGCCTCTATCAGCAGCTGCGTGTGCTGGCGCGTAGCGAGCGCCGTCGCGGCGGTGCACCCGACACCTTGCACACGACCGCCCTGGTCAACGAGCTGTACCTGAAGCTGGCGGATGCCGAGCGTTTGCGCTTCGGAGAAGCCAGGCAGTTCTTTTCATACGCCGCGCAAGCGATGCGCCATATCCTGCTTGATCGCGCCAAGCTGCAGATGCGCCTGAAGCGCGAGGACCCCGGTTTGCGCGTGGGCCTCACCCATCCTGACGTGGAAGGGATAGCGATCGATCCGGCGCAGGCGCTGGAACTGGATGCGGCACTCGATACCTTGCTGCTGCAGGACCGGCGTGCCGCCGAAGTGGTAAATCTGCATTTTTTCGCGGGCCTGGGCCTGGATCAGGTGGCCACGCTGCTGGGTGTTGCGCCGCGCACGGTGGCACGCGACTGGCGTTTCGCGTCCGCCTTCCTCAAAGCGCGGCTGACATGAGTGGCTCGCCGCCAAACCTGCGCGAGTGTTTCGATCAACTGATCGACCTGACGCCGCCACAGCGCGAGGCGTGGATTGCAGCTCACGCACTCGACGAGGGTTTGCGCGAGGAACTGCTCGACATGCTGGCCGCCGATCTGGATGACGCACCGCTGCTGGCTACATCCGCCGCTGCGCTGGTTCAACAGTACACACCGCCGCACGAAGACGGTGCCGGCCTGATCGGCAGCAGCATCGGGCCGTACACGCTGATCGAGGTGCTGGGGCAGGGCGGCACGTCCGTGGTGTTTCGCGCGCAACGCGCCAGCGGCGCGGGCACGCAAACCGTGGCACTGAAGCTGCTGCGCACGGGCTTGTTTTCCGCCGATGGGCAACGCCGTTTCCGGCGCGAGCAAGGCGTGCTGGCGCAATTGTCGCATCCGCATATCGCCGGTCTCATCGACGGCGGCATCAGCGAGGCGGGCATACCTTACATCGCGATGGAATTCGTCGATGGCCTGCCGATCACCGAGTACGCCGATGCGAACATCTTCGGCCTGCGTGCGCGCCTGGCGTTGCTCGTCACTGTATGCCGCGCCATCGACAGCGCGCACCGCACACTGATCGTGCATCGCGATCTGAAACCATCCAACGTGCTGGTCAACACCGCGGGCGATATCAAGGTGCTGGATTTCGGCATCGCGCGCCTGCTCGATGACGACGAGCATCACGCCACCCAGACCCACGCGATCTCGCTGACACCGGGCTACGCGGCCCCGGAGCAGTATTTGCCGGGGCCGGTGACCACGGCGACCGACATCTACGCGATCGGCATCCTGATGGGCGAACTGCTGACCGGACGCCTGCTGACGGTCGGCCGTACCCGCTCCGATCTTTCGCGCGCCTGTGCCGAAGCAGGCTCCGGGATGCCGGCTGGCTTACCTGCCGGGAAGGCTTTGACGCGCTTGTTGCGCGGTGATCTGGACGCCATCTACAACACCGCGATTGCGCCGGAACCCGCGCGTCGTTATCTCTCGGCGGCCTTGCTCGCCGACGATCTCGAACGCTATCTGCGCAACCAGCCGGTCACCGCGCGAACGCCTTCGTGGTGGTATCGCCTGCGCAAGAGCATGCAGCGCCATCGCACCGCCTCGATCGCAGCAATGCTCGCCCTGTCCGCGATCGTGGTGGGCGTATCGCTGGCGCTGTGGCAGGCGCAAGTCGCGCGCGAGCAAGCGCAGCGTGCGACCGCGGTGCGCGATTTCCTGATCGAGCTGTTTGATGCATCCAAGGCCGGCCAGTTGCCGGATCAGCGATTGACCCTGGATCAACTCGTGCACCGCGCCGGCGAGCGTCTGCAGACGCAGACGGATCTGTCCGTTCCCACGCGCGTGGAGTTGTTGCGCACGCTGGGCGAAGTCAGAATGGCGGGCAGCGACTATCTTCCGGCCGGGCAGTTCTACGATCAGGCGTTGGCGCTGGCGCAGACGTTTTACGCATCGAGCGATACCGTCGTGACACGGATTCGTTTGCTGCAGGCGAGCCTGCTGATCCATCAATCGCGCTACGCCGATGCCAGCACCGCGTATGCCGCATTGTTGCCGCAGATGCGCGACGACCACAGTGCCGCCAGCGTCGAGGGATTGCAGAATTATGCCAGTGCACTGATGTTCTCGGCGCGCACCGAGCAGGCATTGGCCATTTCCGCCGAAGCCGCGAAACACGCCGCCGCTCTGTACGGCGCCGGTTCCAGAGGCGCCGTGCAGGCGGACCTCTTGCGCGGCAACCTGCTGTTGGGCTCGGGCCGCCATGCCGATGCTGCGACATTGTTGAAATCTGCCCTGCAGACCTGGCGCGACAGCAAGCGCGCGCCGACAGACGATTTCCTGCAAGGTCTTACCGACTTGTCGCGCGTACACCGCGCGCTGGGTGAGACCGCTGCGGCCGAGTCCCTGCTTCGCGAAACATTGGCGACGGCCGAGCGGCTCTACGACCCGCCGCACGATCGCATCGCGCTGGCCTTGCTCAATCTCGGTGAAGCCTTGAGCTTGCAATGGCGCCTGGACGAGGCCGAACCCATGCTGGTCCGCGCACTGGCCATGATGCGCGAGGTCTACGGTGACGGCCACCTGCGCGTCGCCAATACCCTCAGCGCGCTGGGCAAACTCGAAGTCCGCCAACGCGATCTGGCGGCGGCGACGCTGCACATCGATAGCGCAACGCAATGGTGCGAACGCCCCGGATTGCACGCCACGCGCTCCTGCATCGGGATCTATATGACCCGCGCGGAACTCGCGCTCGCTACCGGCGACCTGGATCAAGCCGAAGCCAGCAGCGCACGGGCGCTCGCCATGACGCAGGAGATCTTTCCACAAGGTCATCTGTGGACGGCCCAGTTGTGGCAGTTGCGCGCTGAGCTGAGTCTGCGCCGCAACGATGCACCAGCGGCCTTGGCCCTGTGCGATCAGGCGCACGATCTGTTGGCGCGCCTGGACCAGCTACATGGTGTGATCGCCGAAAGTGTTCTGGCACGGCGCGCCAGCGTCTTGAATGCGCTGGAGCGGTCGGCCGAAGCACTGGTCGATGTCCATCAGGCGCTGGCGATGTGGCAACAACTCGCGCCGACGGGGTATCTGCATCAGATCGAACTGCTCGATGTACAGGCGTCGATACACACGCACCTTGGCGATGCCGGCGCGGCACGGGATACCGCGCGCCGCGCGATTGCGCTGGTGAAGGATCGCCGTTCGATCGATCCGGCCTTGCTGGCGCGGATCGAGAACCTGGCCGGGCCGGGCCGTTGAACCCGTCTAAGCAAATCCCGCGTGGCGAAGTCGGCTATTTTTCCACTTTTTGCCGAGACTGACGATGAAGGTCGGGTGACCTCGCTCGGCGAAAAAAGCCGCTCGACGAACCATGTCGCAGTACTGCGCTGACCCCCTGTTTCCTGGGTAGGGACCAGCCTGGAGCCACGTGGGTGCGCGTAGATCGATCTGTGTGAGAAGTCGTCGGACTGATTGCGTCGATAGCAATCGAGTGGGCGATGTACATGTCGGCACCGCCGAACGTCCCATGGCAGGAATTTCGCCCGTTCGTCGTTTGAAGCAACAGGGACTCTGCGACCCGCTGGTGGCAGCACGTCCGTCAATCGAAGATCCATGAGGGCTACATCAATGAAGAATTTTTTGCCCTTGCTGCTGTTGTCCGCGACAGCCGCGAGTGCCCATGTTCTGGTAGGAGATGGCAGTTTTGAGTTGGGCGCCAATGGGCATATGTGGTTGCCGGCATCCACCAACTTCGGCCAGCCCTTCTGCTATGTGGGTGTGCATTGCGGTACCGTTCCGCGCACCGGCGTCCAATGGATCGTGTTGGGCGACGCCGGCGTGTATGCCGAGGCAGCATCCGTGCAGCAAACCGCCGAGATCCTGATCGGAGAAAAGATCCTGGAGTTCTACGTCTGGTGGTCGTCCAGCGTCGTCAATCCGCCCGATCCGGCCGCTGTCTTCAACGTCAAGGTGGATGGCCATCTCCTCTTTACCCTGACGCCGGCGACCGCTGCTGCATACAGCAGCGCTTACACGCGTATCGCCATTGACGTTTCGGACTATGCGAATGGCATTAACCACACTCTGCGCTTCGAGTGGTACAACGCTGCGGCCTCCGCCCCCTCCATCCTCAATCTGGATGACGTCCGCATTGTTGACAATGGCATCTTTGCCCACGGTTTCCAGTAGCCAGCACATGCGTCGGTCATCCGCGATGCGGCGCCCACCCATCCATAGCCCTATCCGAGAGGTCTGCATGCCGTCCGTCATCCGCGCGTTTTTGGGAATGCTGCTGCTGTGCAGTGCCGCCAGTGCTTGGGCCGATCTCTGGCCGTCGCCGACCACCCTGTCTTTCGACGATCAGATCGCCGATACCACCAGTGATCCGAAGGCGATCACGTTCAACAACAATGGCGACGCGGCGCTGACCCTGTCACTGACGGCCGCGTCCGGTGCATTCGCGAACGCAGGTGGCAGCTGCCTGCCGCTTCCAGTCACCATCCCCGCGCACGCCAACTGCACAATCCTGTACACGTTCACACCCCCATCGTCCGGTCACTACGACCAGACTCTGATCATCGGCGGCACCTTTGGTGGAACATTGAGGTTGGATGGCAAAGGCATATCGGGGCACGTTACGCTCGCACCGACGTCGCTGGACTTCATCGCAGCGGCAGGGACCACCAGCGCTATGCAGACGATGGTCGTCAGCAACACGGGCGATGCCCGGATGGACATCACTTCGGTCACGCCGGCAAGCGGCCCCTTCGCGTACACGGGCGGTACCTGCGCCCCGCTGCCGCGCAGACTGTATCCGAAGTTCAGCTGCACGCTGAAGTACAGCTTCACACCTCCCGTCACCGGTTTGACGGAACAGATTCTGGAGGTCGTCACCCTTCAGGACAGTAATTCGTTCGGTCTCTACGGTGAGGGAACGGAACAGTCCATCTTTGCCGACGGATTCGACTAGAACGTACGCGGCAGTGATCCGCTCCAGGCCAGCCGTTTCAGATGCCTGTTGGCACTCACATCAAGCGCCAGCGGCCGCTGGGCAAGCCTGCCGTCCGGAATCAGCAATGCGCCACTGATGATGATAAATGCAGGTTGGGATAATGCGACATCGACCAACTTCTCGACGCCATTGTGGCGCTGCAGATCGTATGCCGTTGTGACATTGGAAAAGAGCTGTGGCAGGCCGCACGCCAGCAGGTCGACCTGGCCGTCGATGCGGCGTCCTTTGGCGTGCCGGGGCGCGACACGAACTTCGTCAGTAGCAACGGGATCGCTCGCCCGCCAGGGTTTCGGGGCAATGACAACGGGATAGCCAGTGTCGCGGATGTGGCCGTTACCTGTGCCCTTCGCTGTTGTTGGTCTCTGCGCGGCACGGTATCGACCGGTTAACGAGCTGGCCTGGTTGCGCTCGTAGTGTCCCACCGCGCTATCAGAAGGATGCGGCCATGCAAAAACCAACGCGGTGTCTTGCTCTGCACCGATGGGCGTTGAGTGTCGTAGTCGCAATAGGCGCATCCGCCGCACACGCCGACGTGGTCTACAACGTGGATACGACGGAGGATCTGATTGACGCCGACACTGGCGATGGAGTGTGCCGCACGAGCGCCGGAAATTGCTCGTTGCGTGCGGCCATCACCCAGTCGAATTACCTTCCGGCACCTTTCTTCCTCTCGATTCGCATGCCTGCTGGCACCTATCGCATCACTCGCCCGATCCCGCCTGATGGCTTCGACGGAGAAGATGCAGGAGACTTCAACCTGAGATCCCCGCTGGGTCTGAATCAGACTCTGATCCTCGGTGCCGGGCCGGCGCTGACCATCATTGATGGCAATCAGCTCGATTCGATTCTCCGGCTCGATCCCGCACGCACGGCGACGATCGACGGCGTGACCTTGCGCAATGGCAAATCGATCTCCTCCGGCGGAGCCATCCAGGTCGAAGGCGCGCTGACCATCAGCAACTGCGTGCTCGAAGGCAACCACGCGCACAACAACGGCGGCGCAATCAACATGGGTATCAGCAGTGGCAGCTCGCTCAGTGTCATCGGGAGCACATTGCGTTCGAACATGGCGGACTACGGCGGAGGCATCGCCGCGTTCAACAACGTCAGCATCCGTGACAGCACGCTGTACGGCAATACGGCGACATGGAACGGCGGCGGCGTTTACAACAACGGCCAACTCGTCGTTAACAACAGCACGATCAGCGGCAATGTCGCAAACACGAACGGCGGTGGCATCTACAACCGCATCAATGCCTTCATTTACAGCACATCGGTGGTCAACAACGACGCCGATCACGACCGCGATGAAAACGGCGGTATTGGCGGCGGCATCTACAACGATCCTGGATCGCGTTTTGTGTCCACCAATTCGCTGTTCACCAGCAACACGGTCCTCGATGCGCCGATCCCCGACAACTGCAACGGCGTGCTTGAGGTCTACGGCAAGAACCTGTTCGACCAGATCGCCGGTTGCACCTTCAGCGGCAATGGCGGCGCGGCGTGGGATCTCGTCGCCGGCAACTCGGTCGGGCCGTTGCAGGACAATGGCGGCCCGACGCGAACGCATGCACTGCTGGCTGGAAGCACCGCGATCAATGCGACGACCGCGCAGGGCTGCATCGATCAGAACGGCACTCCATTGCCGACCGACCAGCGCGGGGCAGCCCGCGTCGTCGGACTGCGTTGCGATGTCGGCGCGTTCGAGTTCGGCGCCGTCAACGACCGCATTTTCGGCAATGGATTCAACTAGAGCGTGCTATTGCACACCGGCATGAGCGATATCGGCCTGAATTCAATTCGCGCAGGCATGGGCGAGAATTTCGAACGTTCCTCCCACACCGTGCAGCTGTGGAAAATGCGCTGACGCCGCTCAACGCTCCGCCCGTTCTATCGCCGGCAGACGACGCTCGATCGACGTGGCGACAATGATCGACGTGTTCGCCCAGTCGTAGCGAAGCAGGCGGTCGACGTGACAAGAGCGGATGCCCTCGACGCAGGCGCTGCACGACGGCGATGTCACAGTTAGGCGTGCGACTGCGTACTCCTGAGGGACCTGCCCGCAAAGGCTCCGCTCATGAGTCGCTTCGTCGTCGCGGCATTTGGCAAGTAAATCGAATATCCACAATTCAGACGGACTTCTTTCTGGTGTCGGGCTTTTCAAACGCATCGCACGAACGCGATGCGACGCAGCGCCCCGGTTCTCCGTCGGCCTTTTCTGGTTCATGAGGCAGCCTGCCGGGCGCGGCGTTCGACTCGCGTTTCGATCCATTCGTACAACACGGGCAACAGCACCAAGGTCAGCAAGGTCGACGTGATGAGGCCACCGACCACGACGGCGGCGAGCGGTCGTTGGGTTTCGGCCCCGACGCCCGAGGACAGCAGCATCGGCAGCAGGCCGAGCACCGCCACACTGGCCGTCATCAACACGGGACGCAGGCGCAATGCGGTGCCTTGCTCGACCGCTTCGCGGATCGACAAACCGCGTTCGCGCTGTTCGTTCAAGAAGCTCACCAGCACGATGCCGTTCAACATCGCCACGCCAAAGACCGCAATGAACCCGATCGCCGACGGCACCGACAGGTACTGCCCGGAGATTGCGAGCGCGAAGATCCCGCCGATCGCCGCGAACGGCACATTGGCCAGAATCAGCCCCGCGTGACGCGCCGAGTTGAAGGCGGTGTATAGAAGGATAAAGATAAAAAAGATCGTTGCCGGCACGATAAGCGCGAGCTTGGCCAGTGCACGCTGCTGATTCGCAAACGCGCCACCCCATTCGACCCAATAGCCCGCTGGCAGCTTGATCTGCTGCGCGATCGCCGCATTCGCTTCCTTGACGAACCCGTCTATGTCGCGACCGCGCACGTCCATCTGGATTACCGCGTAGCGCTGCAACTGCTCCCGACGCACGAACGAATAGCCCTCGCCAATCGTCACGTCCGCGACCTGGCTCAGCGCGACGATCGCGCCGGTCACTGAGCGCAGTGGAATCTGCTCGATTGCCGCGACCGAGGCTTTCGACGCGTCATCCAGGCGTACCGCGATATCGAAACGCTTCACGCCGTCCAGCAACGTCGTGACGGGGTCTCCGCCGATGCCGTTGCGGATAATGGTCAACACGTCATCGGCATTGAGGCCGTAGCGGGCCAGTGCTTCTCGATTCACCGTGATCTTGATCTGCGGCTTGCCCAGGTTCGCTTCCAGCGACAGATCTGCCACGCCACGCACGCCGTTCAGCACGGCTTTCAGGCGCTGGCTTTGCCGGTCGAGCTCGGCCAGATCCTCGCCGTAGAGTTTCAAGGCCAGCGTAGCGCGCACACCCGATATGAGTTCTTCGACGCGCATCTGGATCGGCTGGGTGAAACTTGGCACCGTTGTCGGCACGACCTTCTCCAGCAGTTCCTCCATCGTTTCCTGCAATTGCGCGATGCTTCGGCCGCGGGTCCACTCCGATGGCGGCTTGAGGGCGGTATAGATTTCCATGTAGTTCACATCCGCGGTTTCGCCCTTCTCGGCGCGGCCGATCATCGCGAGCGTGGTTTCCACTTCGGGAAATTGTCTGAATGCCTCGGCGATCGTGTGCGACACCGCGATCGATTCATCCAGCGAGGTCGACGGGATCGAGGTCACCCGCCACATGATGGAGCCTTCCTGCAGCTGCGGCATGAACTCTTTGCCCAGGAACGGAAACAGCGCGAGGCTCGCAAGCAGCGCGGCAGCGGCAATGCCCAGCGTGAGCTTCTTGCGACGCAGAGCCCAGTCGCGGATTGGGGTGTAACGTCGTTTGAGCCAGGCGACCAGCCAGGTGTCTTTTTCTTCCCTGGGCTTGAGGATGAGCGAGGCCAGCACCGGAATCAGCGTCAGTGCGAGCAGCAGTGAGCCGGCCATCGCAAAACTGATCGTGATGGCCATCGGCTTGAACAATTTGCCTTCCAGACCTTCAAGGCTAAACAGCGGCAGAAACACGACGATGATGATGCCGATCGCAAACGCCACCGGATTGGCCACCTCCTGCGCCGCGGTCAGCACGGTGGCGGTGCGGTCGACAGGTTCTCCTTTGGCATGACGTTCGGCCATCACGCGAAACGCGTTTTCGACCATGACCACCGCACCGTCCACCATCATGCCGATGCCGATGGCCAGGCCGGCCAGCGACATGAGATTGGCCGACAAGCCCACGTGCCCCATGCCGATGAACGCGATCAGCATGGCCATCGGCAGCGCGACGATCACGACCAGCGCCGAGCGCAATTCGCCCAGAAACAAAAACAGAATCACTGCGACCAGCAGCGAGCCTTCGACCAGTGCGCGTACCGCCGTGCTGACCGCCTTGTTGACGAGATCGGTGCGCGCGTAGATGGGTTTTACGACGACGCCGTTGGGCAAGGCTCCGCGCACCAGGTCCATCTTCGCCTTGACGGCTTCGACGACGCTTTTCGCGTTCTCGCCAATGCGGGCAAGCGCCATGCCGAGTACGACTTCCTTGCCGTCGCGGGTGACGGCGCCGAACCGCGGTCCGCCCGCTTCGACGATCGCGGCAACGTCGCGCACATACACCGGAGTACCGTCTTCGCTTTTGAGCACAATGCGGCCAATGTCATCGGCACTCTTGACCAGTCCCAATCCACGCACCAGATACTGTTCGCGGCCGACGTCGATGAAATTGCCGCCGACCTGACCGTTGTTGGCCTCGATGGCCTGGATCACGTCCTTGAAACCCAATTGGTGCTTGATCAGTTTCAGGGGATCGATGCGCACCTGAAATTGCCGTTCGGCGCCGCCCCAGGACGTCACGTCATCCACTCCGGGCGCGGTGCGCAACACCAGCCGCACGGTCCAGTCCTGCAGCGTGCGCAGATCCATGTCGCTGATCGTGCCCTTGAGCGTTTCATCGGCGCGTTCGATGGTGTACCAGAGCACCTGGCCCAGACCCGATGCGTTGGGTCCCATCTCCGGCCGCCCGTATCCGGCGGGTAGTCGATCGCCGACTTCCTGCAGCCGTTCGTTGACCAGTTGCCGGGCGAAGTAGATGTCCATGTCGTCCGCGAAATACACCGAGACATACGACAAGCCGAACAGACTGACGGAGCGGATTTCCTGCACCTTGGGCAACCCCGCCATGGCAGATTCGACCGGGAACGTCAGAAGCTGCTCCACATCCTCGGCGGCCAATCCCGGCGATTCGGTATAGATGTTGACTTGTGCTGGCGTTACATCCGGAAAGGCATCGATGGGCACCGTGCGCACCGCGCGATAGCCGAGGAACGCCACCACGACAAAACCGATCAGCACGAGCACTTTGTAGCGCAACGACAGTTCGACGACGCGGTTCAGCATCGCAGCTCTCCTGCCGTGATCCGGGAGGTGTCAGTGGGCATGCCCTTCTCCCAATTGCGCTTTGAGCAGGCGCGCCTTGAGCGCATACGCGCCCGCAACAACGACGGACTCTCCCTTGAGGAGTCCCTGGGCGATGACGGTCTGGTCGCCGCGCGCGGCTCCCGCCGTGACCGGGCGTACTTCAAAGTGTCCATTGCCTAGCGAGATGAACACACTGGGTTGCCCCTGCAGCTGCACGATGGCGACGCTGGGAACCGCGAGCGCTTCGCTGCGACTGGACGTCGCGATGAGCGCTTCCACGAACTCACCCGTATGCAAGCGGTCCCCCTCATTGGCGACCTCAATGCGCACCGGGGTCGTGCGTGAGCCTTCGAGCGTGAGATGCGAGAGTTGCACGACCGTACCGGTGAGCGATTGATCGTGGGCGATCACGCGCACCGAGGCGCCCGTATCGATGCGCTCGGCGGCATCCGGCGCGAGTTGGGCTTCCACCCAAATGGTGGATTCGTTGACTATGGTAAAAAGCGGCTTTCCGGGTTCGATCCGTTCGCCAACGAGGAAGTCATCGGTGGTCAGACGGCCAGCCTGCGGCGCCGTCAGTGCAAATTCGCCATTGGCGCGTGCCGATCCTTGTTTCAGCAAGGTCGCAATTTCGCCTTCACCAATGCCATAGGCGCGCAGTTTGGCGCGGGCTTGATCGCGCGCCACCTGCGACTCGGTATAGCGCTTCGCCGAGACCGCCTCGGCGCCCAAGGATTTGACGCGCTGCCATTCGTGGTCCGACACGATCAGGTTGCTCTGCGCTTCGGCGACCTCGACGCTGGAGAGCATCACTAGGGCCTGGCCGACTGTCACGGCATCGCCCAGCTTGGCATGGCGGCGCACGACCTGTGCCGGAATCCGCGGTGACACGAGGGTCGTTGCATAGCCATTGGCCTTGACCTCGCCAGGGGCTCGCAACTCATCCACCAGCGTGCGCGGTGCAACGGTGGCCGTCACGATGCCCAACTGGCGGATAGCGGCCGCATCCAGGGTTAGCGGGCTTTCTTCCGCGTGCGCCGGACTTGCCGGTTCCGCGGCGGCGAGACGCAGGCTCGCACCGCACAGAATAAATAGCAAAATCCACCTGTTCATCGGAATTCCTTGTCGGAAGTGGGCGCGTCAGTCGCGCCTAGCCATGCGGCGAGTCCGCCGCTGGCGTAGAGCCACTCGGCCCAGGTCTGCCACACGCGGGCGCGCAGGCCGGTCGCGGTGAGTTCGGTATCGACGCTTTGTTTGAGCTGCACGAGGTAGTCGGCGGTACTCAATTCGCCCGCTTCCCACAAGCGCTGCAACAGCGCGGCCCGGTCGCTGACATGTCGGACGCGACTGCCTTCCCAGGCAAGCCATGCCTCGCGCAGCGCGTTGTAAGCGGCACCGGCTTCGTTGGCTTGGGCGCGAGCGCGCCAGCGCTGATCGGTGAGCTCTGCATCGGCCTGCTCGGCCTCGGCGCGAGCAGCGGTCACGCCGGTGGAATGGGTGTTGCGCACCAACAGAGGAATACGCAGCGCGACACCCACGAGATTGTCGCGAAGCGGGCCGTCCGTGACGCGGCCGGTAGTGAGACTGAGGGTTGGATCGGCCCGACGCTCGCGCTGGGCCACCGTAATGGATGCCTGCGCGCCGTCGGCCGCGGCCTGTGCCTGACGAATCACGGGCAACGCCTCCAGCGCCGCATCGGTCACCGGTAGCTCAGCCGCCGGTGGCAAGTCGCGCGGCAATGCGGGCAAGGTCGTCGTGTCGCCCCCAACAGCCGCCACGCTCTGGCGTGCCTTGGCGTGATCGGCGATCAGCTCCGCCTGTTGCGCCCTCGCTTCCTGCAACGCCAGTTCGGCGAGATCGCGTTCGAGGGACGGAATGTCGCCGGCGACAAAGCGACGCTCGGCCAATGCGGCAAACTGCGCCAGTAGGCGTGTGCGTTCGGCGCCCAACGCCACTTGCTCGGTGGCCACCTGGAATGCGGCATAGCCCGCAAACCACTGCTGCGCGACGTCTTGGCGGATTTGATCGCGCAGGGCTTGCGCCGAACGGATCCCGGCATCGGCGACGCCCACGCGTGCGCGGCGCTTGCCCGACCAGTCGATGGTTTGGCTGAGGCCCACGCTGCGGGTGTCGACGTCCGCCCGCTCGCTGCTGATTTCCAGTTCGGGGTTGTAGAGCGGACGCGCGGCGCCTTGCGCGCGGGCTTGCGCGGCGGCGAGTTGGGCATCCGACGCGTGTAGGGCCGGATTGCGCGCCCAAACAGCGACGATCGCCTCGCGCAACGCCGGCGGGGACTGGACCAGACTATTGGGTGGCGTTACGAGAGAATGTGGACTTTGGGCCGCAGCGATCGCGCCAAACCACAGGCACACGATCGACAGCGGCCAACGAGCGCAACGCGGCGCTCGAGACATCAATGGCATGGAAAACTCCGACAGGTTCAAGGCTGCGGGCGCACTGCGCGCACCGCACGAACGCGCTCAGAAAGAGCGCAAGGTATCGGGTTTAAGCGATCGGAGGACGCAAGGGATCATCGCGCCGCGATACCGGCAGCGCGGCGAATCGGCGCGGAAACGACAGGGTCAGCGCCTGCAGCGGCAGCAGTGCCCATTCCACGGTGGGCAACGCCGTCACGTGCACGCAGGCGCAATGGCAACCGCCCAGGCCCGCGTGCCAGCAGTTGTCGGACTCATCCGGCCCCACCGGCGGCAGCGGATGGCCCGCGCTGGAAGCTTCAACGGCGCTGATGGTAATGGCCGCGGCGGACGCGTCCGCCAAGCCGTCCGTCAGACACACCGTCGCAAACACCGCCTTGCTCAGCACCAGCAGCGCAAAGACCCACGTCACCGCCACGAGGCGGCGACGTAAACGGGTCATCAGGGCGGGCATGGTGGGTGTCATTGCGGCGCAGGGTAGCGACTGGGGCGTGTGTTAGACAATCGCATTGGGGATCCCGCCTTGCCCCTGCCGACGGTTCTTGCGTTGGCACAACAGCGCATGCCCTGTCCTCCGCCGCCGCGAAGAGTCGACCGCCGGCGCGTGATGTAAGGCTGCCATTCGCCAATCAAGGAATCGGAAGGTCTGCCCGGAACCTGCGTTCGGTAGCGATATTCCATTTGCCATAAGGTGGACAAAGTTGCGATTGTCTGGACTGTCGTAGGCGCCGCGAATTGCCAAGTCACTGTCGCGGGTCGCGATGGTTATGGCGGTGGCGGAACATCCTCGTCCAGATCCGGCGTGAGAACGATTTTTCGCTACCGGAGGATGGTGCGCCAACCACTTCGGCTGGCGCGTGGTCCGAGTCGCGACCGAACGGCTGCCCGGGTGGGCAGCCGGCGGATCACGCCGATGCAGACCCGGGCGAGCCGCTCCGCTGTAACAAGTGTACGTGTCCACTGTCTGGCGCGGGCTATGGATCTATGCGCGCGGACGCGCCGGTACGAACGGCGATACCGGATCGCTGGCCGGAAACGTTTCCTTGAGCGCGTCGTCGAGATTCTTGTCGGCTTTGTTCTTGCGCTTGATGCGCTTCTCGGGCGATTCGAATTCCACCGGCGGAGCTCCGTCGGGATGAAGGTCCTTCTGATCGTGGTTGGTCATGATGATGTCTCCTCGTTCGACGCGGCACTACGCCGCCCGCAGCGCCCGCGATTGCGGTCTGCCGAGGATGTCGCTTCACATCGCGTGCCACGCGTTGGCGAGGCTTTCGCCCGATCGTGGAAGGGGCTACGTCAGCGGCGTCGGGTCCATCGCACGAAATCCGTTGATGGGTTCGCGCAATGCACGACCTTGCACACGTGATCGGCGACGATGTTCGCCCCGATCCGGATCGACTGTGCGAAGCGCTCTATTTTCGTGGCCTGCAACGGGAAATCTTCGGTCAAACCGAGGCCGCGCGTCAGCACTACAAGGCCGCGATTCGCACGCGTGTCGTGGACTTTCTTGAACACCACAGCAGTTCGCGGCCTTGCTCGCCTGGCTGACAAGGAGAGATCAGGCTCAAAGACCGCCGTATCGCAGCCGTGAAATTGGGTGCGTTTACATTTTCCCCCAGCGACTTCCATCGCCAGTGACCGGAACGTTGGCCGCGTCATATGCGGGTCACGGCGCTCGGGTCATAAACAAAGTTGACTCAGCGACCAATGTCCCGCAACGCCACGCCGCGCATCAGCTTGGTCTCGATTTCCTCGAGCGTGACGCCTTTGGTCTCCGGCACGAGAGCCCAGGTGAAGATCAGGAACAGCAGGTTCAGTGCGGCGTAGAGCCAGAAAGTCGCGGCGTTGCCGATGCCGTTGAGCAGCGTGAGGAAGGTGGCACCAACGATCATGTTGGCGATCCAGTTGGTAAAGGTGGAGCAGCCGATGCCGAAGTCACGTCCCTTGAGCGGCTGCACTTCGGAGCACAGGGTCCATACGAGCGGGCCGGCGGACATGGCGAAGCCGACGATGAAGACGAGCAGCATCGCGACGGTGAACAATTGCGTGGCATGCGTCGTTGTACCCAAATACATCATGGTGCCGACTACGCCGAGGCCGACGGCCATCACGCTGAAACCGGCATAGAGAATCGGCTTGCGGCCCCAGCGGTCGACCAGCGCGATCGCAATGAACGTGGCCAGCACGTTGGTCAGTCCGACCACCGCGGTGAACCACATCTGCGAAGCCGTGTCGTAGCCCATGCCCTGAAAAATGCGCGGCGCGTAGTACATCACCACGTTCATGCCGGTGAACTGCTGCACCAGTTGCAGCATCACGCCAAGACCGACCGAGCGACGGAAGTTGCGATTCTCGCGGAACAATTGCCAGCCGCGTTGTGGCGTCTTGAGCTGTTCGTCGATGTCGGCCGCTTCGCGTGCGGCGGCCTGTGCGTCGCCGCGCAGACGCTGCAGCACGCCGAGTGCCTGGTCGCGACGTCCACGCATCATCAACCAGCGCGGGCTGTCCGGGAGGCCGGATAGCCCGAACAGGAACAGGGCGCCCGGAATGGCGATCACACCAAGCATCCAGCGCCAGTTGCCGGAGTAGCTCAGCGCGGTGTCGGACAGAAAGGCGATGAAGATGCCGATGGTGATCATCAGTTGATACAGCGAGATCATCGCGCCGCGACTTTCCTTCGACGCGACTTCGGCGAGGTACAGCGGTGCGGTGAAAGCAGAGATGCCGATCGCGAGGCCGAGCACGAAGCGCGCGGCGATCAGGGTTTCTGCGGACCATGCTGCGCCGCACAGCAGCGAGCCGAACACGAACAGCACGGCGCCGAGAATCAGCGAGCGCTTGCGGCCCAGCGATGCCGACATCCAGCCGGCACCAGCCGCACCCATCGCCGCGCCGAACATCATCGCGCTGACAATCCATTCGATGGTGTGATCGGAAACGTGGAACTCGGCCTGGATGAATTGGGTTGCGCCGGAGATCACACCGATGTCCAGGCCGAACATCAAGCCGGCCAGGGCCGCGAGTACACAAATATAGAACGCCGTGGCCTTGGGCTGCGCGGGCAGGGCAGTCGCGATGCTGTTCATGCGGATCTCCGGTGATGCGATAGATGACGCAGGCCGCGAGAGCGGCATGCAGTGCTGCTCAGGCCGCCTTGAAGACCAGATCCTGCAGGCGGCGCAGGCGCGGCGCGACCACCGGTACAGTCAGCATGGTGCTGGCGACTGCCATCAGCAACAGGGCAGTGAAGGTGCCGGAAGCGATCAGCCCCTTGTCGAGCAAGATGTTCACAAAGATAATCATGATCAGGGCTTTGGTCTGCAACAGCCAGCCGATGGTCGACGCTTCCTCGCGGGTCCAGCCGAGCAGGCGCCCGGCGATCTGCGTGCCGGCGAGCTTGCCGGCAACCGAGGCGAGCAGCAGCATGCCGGCCGCGAGCAGGATCGCGCTGCCGGTCATGGCCCAGGTCGTGCGCAGGCCGGTGGAGAGGAAGAACACGGGCATGAAGACCAGCAGAACATGCCGGCGCAGTGCATCGAGATCGTCGCGATCGAACCATTCGGCATCCATCACCGCGCCGGCGAGAAACGCGCCCACCATGAAATGCAGGCCGGACCAGTCCGCGCCCCAGGCGCAGATGACCAGCCAGAGCAACGCCACATACCAGCGGTCGGCACGCGTCAGCGAGCGCATCAGCGCGCGCATCGCATAAGCGGCAATCGCGAATACCAGCATAAATCCCATTTGTGCGCCGAGCCGGGTCCAGTCGGCGAGAATCGCCGCAAGCACAGCCCAGATCGCGATGTCATCGAAGCTGGCGTAGCGCAGGATGCGCTGGCCGATCGGCTGGCGCAGGATCTCGAGCTTCTCCATCAGCAAAACGAGGATCGGCAACGCAGTGACAGCGCAGGCCATGCCGATGCCGAGCACGAACTGCCAGGTCGCGGCGTTCGGTCCGATCCATCCCCCCATGCCGAGCAAGACCAGTGCGGCGAGACTGCCGAACAGCAACGGCGTGCCGAGCGCGAAGCCGGCGGCGATGCCGCTCTCGCGACGGTGCAGCCAGGCTTGCTTGAGATCCAGTTCAATGCCGGCGATGCAGACGAACACCATCACCGACCACCACGCAATCCCGTTGAGCGCGAGCACCACCGAGGGATTGAAGATCGTGGCGAAATAGTCGGGAAACGCGCGACCGAGCACGCCGGGGCCGAGCACGATGCCGGTGACGATCTGCACCACGACGAGCGGCGCGTAGTAGTCGGTGCGGCCCAGACGCCAGATCAGGTACGGCACACTCAGGATGATCCCCATCGCGATCAGGAACAGTTCGGTTGTCGATGCGGACGTGTGCATAGGTACACTCGTGGACAAATCGAAAGGATGCGGAACTCAGACCACGCGATTGGCGGCAATCACCTTGGCGTACCAGTTGCCGGAATCCTTTACGGTGCGCTGCTGGCGGTTCTTGAAGTCGACATGCACCAGGCCGAAGCGCTGGCCGTAGCCTTCGCCCCATTCGAAATTGTCGAGCAGGCTCCAGCAGTGATACGCGCGTACCGGCACGCCGTCGGCAATCGCACGGGCGAGTTCGCGCAGATGCTTCTGCAGCCACACGATGCGCTTGGCATCGTGCACGTGACCGCTCTTGTCCGGACCGATGTTGTAGGCAGCGCCGTTCTCGGTGATCTCGATCGGCAGATGACCGACGTGGGCGGACATCTGCTTGAGGATGTCGTAGAACCCTTGCGGATTGATGTCCCAGCCGTTGTCGGTTTTTTCGTCCGGACCGGCGGCCCAGTCGGCAATCGCATTGACGCCGGGAATTCCGTTGCCCTCGGGCGCGTCGCGGACGATCCACGGCGAGTAGTAATTCATGCCGATGAAATCCAGCGGCGCACGCATCAACACGTCGTCGCCATTGCGCAAGTCGAGCAGTTCCGCCATCCGATCGGCGGGAAGTACGCCGCTCGGATAGCTGCCTTTCAGAGCCGGATCGATGAACCACTGGTTGAGCAGTTTGAACCAGCGTTCCGCGGCGGCACGGTCGGCGGGAGAATCCGTGGCGGGATTCATCGGCGCGACGTCGATGACGCCGCCTACTTGCAATGTGGATTTCGCTGCTTTCAGCGCGCGGAATGCCATGCCTTGCGCGAGGTTGACCGTGTGCGTCGCACGCAGCAGCGCAAGCGGGTCTTTGCGCCCCGGCGCATGGGTGCCTTGCCAGTAGCCGACGTGGGTGAAAGTCTTTGGTTCGTTGAAGATCGCCCACTGCGAAATGCGGTCGGCGAGTGCATCGGCGACGATTTTTGTGTAGTCCGCCATGCGCTGCGCGGTGTCGCGATTGGGCCAGCCACCGGCGTCTTCGAGCGGCTGCGGCAAGTCCCAGTGATACAGCGTCGGGAACGGGCGGATGCCCGCATCGAGCAGGGCATCGGTGACGCGCTTGTAGTAGTCCAGACCCTTCGCATTGACCGCGCCGCGACCGTCGGGTTGCACGCGTGGCCAGGAAATCGAGAAGCGATATGTCTTCATGCCGAGACGGCGCATCAGCGCGATGTCTTCGCGATAGCGGTGATAGCTGTCGCAGGCGACATCGCCGTTGGAGTTGTCCTTGATCTTGCCCGGCGTGTGCGCGAAGCGATCCCAGATCGACTCGCCGCGTCCGTCGGTGTTCCAGGCGCCTTCCACTTGATACGCGGCGGTGGCCGAGCCCCACAGGAAGCCTTTCGGAAATACGCCGGACAGGTCGTGGGTGACCGCCGAGGTCGCCGAGCCGATCATTCCATGAGTGCCCAGCAATCCACCGGCCGTCGTGCTCATGGCAATGCGCAGAAAGTCGCGTCGCTGCATTGTAAACGTCCTTGCAAAACGAAAAAGTGGTTCATGCGCGCACGACGGGCCATCGCCATCGCGCTGCGAATAAATCCGCCGGAACCGGCCGGTGAAGCAGCCGGCCGATCCCGGCGCCATGCGGGCGCATGGTGTGCCTAGAAATCCACGCCGAAGTTGACACCGAACGTGCGCGGAGCCTGGTACTGCGAGGTATAGATGAAGACGCCGTTGCCGATCGCGGCGCGTCCGGCGCTGGTGCGGATCTTCTCGTCGCTGACATTGTTGACGTACACGCCAGCCCACCATGCGCCGGCCGGCGGTGTGTAGCGCAGCATCAGGTCGCCACGCGTGTAGGACTCCTGCTCATCGCCCGCACCGAGATTGAATGGACTCAACCAGCTCGACGACTCGTAGTGAGCGCTGATTCGCGGCATCAGGGTGCCGCCGTTCGCCAGGGTGAATCGGTGCTCATAGATCAGATTCAGGGTTGCGTCCGGCGCATGGGCCAGCTCGTTGCCGCTGACGTCCAGGCAACTGCCGATGCCCGATGCCGGCGCGCAAGCGGGCAGGCCGCCGTAATCGTTGCTACCCGCGTAGATCAGCGTGCCGAGTTTTTTCTGGAAAATGGTAGAAAGTACGAGGTGCAAGGTGTCGGCATCGCTGAGCTGCACGCCGAGTTCCGATTCGAAGCCGCTGACCCTGGTGCTGCCCTGGACGTTGGAGAAGCCCAGGCCGCGACTGCCGTCGGTAAAGGTGATCGGCGCAGCCAACTGGAAATTCTTGAAATCTTCGTAGTACAGCGCGTTGTTCCAGGTGAGGTGACCATCCCAGCCGGTGAACTTCACGCCCAGCTCGTAGTTGGTCAGTGTCTCGCCTTTGTACGGTGCACCACCGTCCTGCAAGCCGCCGGACTTGTAGCCGGTCGAAACGCTGCCGTACACGAAAGCGCTATCGCTGACATCGGCGTCCAGGCGCAGCAGCCAGGTCGGCTTGCTTGCGCTGTAGCGACCATCGTTGAGACCGCTCGATCCGACCGCGAAACCGGTTGCCGTGCCGGGTATCGTTCCGGGTGTGATCGGCACCTGCGGAACATCAGGATTGTAGGCCCAACCCCATCCGCGGCCGCCTTCATTTTCTTTCTTGTCGTGCGTGTAGCGCGCGCCACCGGTGAGGCGCAGATGATCGTTGATGTGCCACGTCGCCTGGCCAAAGCCGGCGTACGAGGCAACGGTTTCCTTGGGCTGGATGAACGAGCCCTGCCAGGCCACGGTGCCCTGTGGCGTGCCGTTGAAAATCGGAATGTCAAAGCGGATCGAATTGTCCTCGGCCGCGTAATACAGGCCCAGAATCCAGTCGATTTCGTGTTCGCCGGACGATTTCAGATCGAACTCGTGGCTGTTGCTTTTGTAGCGCGAATAATTGGTGCGGTCGTCCTGGAAGGTCGAGCCACTGGTGAAGGTGGTTGGCACCTGTACGCCGCCGTCCTGGTCGAAGTCGCTGGAGCCGTCGAACTTGCTGATGCCGGCGATGTAGCTCAGGGTCATGTCACCGAAGTTGTAATCGACGCGACTGCGCAGCGCATAGGAATTGCGATGCAGGTACGGCGCGGTGTCGATCAGCGCCGACCAGAAATCCTGGCCTGCACGCGGGTTCTGCATCAGGTTGGCATTCGGCGTGCCACGATCGCGAAAGTATTCGTAGGAAAGATTCCAGCTCAGGTTTTCGTTCGGCATCCACAAGGTGCTGACGCGTGCGGCCGATTGATCCTGCGCGTTGTACTTGTCGCCGCTGCTGACGTAGTTGTTCGGGTCGATCGCGTGGAACGTTTCCGCGGTGCCACCGTTGGCGAGATACGTTGCGCGTTGCTGATCGACCGACGGCAACTGACCTTCCGGGCGCTGATAGCTGACGTAGCCATCGTGCTGTTCCTGGCCCACAGCGGCGCGCAGCGCGAACGTCTCGCTCAGCGGGATGTTGATCGCAGCACGCACGCCGATGTGGCTGTAGTTGCCGAATTCCATTTGTGCATAACCGGAGGTGTTGCCCAGCTCCGGTTTTGCGGTCTCGAAGTTCACTGCGCCGACGGTGGAATTGCGTCCCCACAGCGTGCCCTGCGGACCGCGCAGCACTTCGATCGCCTGCAGATCGAGCAACAGTCCGGCAGCGGCTTCGGCGCGCGGCGTATAGACGCCATCAACGAACAAGGCCACCTCGGGATCGGCATATTCGGTCTTGGCGCTGTCGTTTCCGATACCGCGCAAGGTGATCGTGATCACGCCATGATCGCCTTGCGTCGTCGCGACGAAACCCGGCACCAGCCGGCTGATGTCGGCGACGTTCTTGATGCGCTCCTTCTCCAGCAGGTCCGAGCTGAGCGCGCTGATCGCCACGGGCGTCTTCTGCAGCGGCGTTTCGCGCTTGGTCGCGTTGACCTGCACCGTATCGAGCTTCTGTGCCTCTTCGTTCTTCCGGTCATCCGTGGCGCCAGCGCCATCGGCGGCGTAAGCATGGCTCGCTGCGAGCATGGCGACGATCGCGCTGT